>JANQLP010000169.1 GCA_028280515.1 Hyphomicrobiales bacterium | reverse complement strand
CTACAACGCCTTCTTCACCGAATATCTCGGCGCGCAGGTGATCGACCTGCCGACGACGGACGTCTATTCGGGGCTCGAGCGCGGCGTGGTCGACGCCACGGGCTGGACGCAGATCGGCCTCATCGATTTGCGATGGAACGAGTTCCTCAACTACCGGATCGAGCCCTGCTTCTTCTCGACGGATCTAGGTGTGATCGTCAATCTGGAGTCGTGGAAAAGCCTGAGCGAGGACGCGCGGACCATCCTGACCGAAGTGGCCATCGAGCACGAGAAGGCCAGCGTCAAGGCGCTCAAAGCAAAGCGCGACCAGGATTTTGCCGCCCTCGATGCGCAGGGCATGAAGGCGGTCGAGCTGACCGGCAAGGCGCGCACCAGCTATCTCGCCGCCGCGCGCGAGAAGACGTGGGGCCGCATGAAGCGCCTGATGGAGGACTCGCGGCAGGGCGCAGGCAATTACGACCGGCTGATCGAGCTGTTCTACGATCCGGCGCTTGACGCCAAATAGGCGCGGCGCAGCCTCACGTGGTGACGCCCGACAGACCCTGGTTTCTGCGCGACCCGGCCGTCCGGGTCGCGCACCGTTCCCATGACAGTCCGGCCCGCCGTCGATGCGACTGACGATCCGCATCTATGATTGGACGCTCTACGCCATGGCCTTCGTGGCCGCGGCGATGCTGGTCTGGCTGATGGTATCGGTCGTCGTCTCGGTGGCGATGCGCAATGCCGGATTGCAGCCCTTTGCCTGGCTGTTCACCTCGTCCGAATACGCGCTCCTGTACATGACCATGTTGGGCGCGCCATGGTTGGTGCGTGAGCGTGGCCATGTGCATATCGAGTTGTTGACCGCCGCGCTGCCCCCGGCCGTGCGCCATCTTGTCAGCCGTGCGGTGGCTCTGGCCTGCGTGATCGTGTGCGTGATCCTGGCCTGGAATGGTCTGGACCTGTTCCTGACCAATATCGCGCGCGATGACTACGACGTGCGCGCCTATTTCTTCCCGCGCTGGATCCTGACGATTTCCTTTCCGATCAGCTTCACGCTGATGGCCATCGAGTTCGCCCGCTATGTGGTCGGCAAGGAGCTGATCCATTCGGGCGTCGCCGGCATACACGGAGAATAAGGGTGCGGCGCTAATGGAGTGGTACGAAGCGCTCGCCCTGCTGCTGGGCACGATCATCGCGCTGATGGCGATCGGCATGCCGGTGGCGCTGGCCTTCCTTGCGGCCAACATCGTCGGCGCCTGGGTGTTCATGGGGGGCGAGCGCGGGATCGTGCAGCTTCTCAACAATGGCCTGGGCTCGCTGACCAGTTTTGCCTTGGTGCCGATCCCGCTGTTCCTGCTGATGGGGGAGATCTTCTTCCATACCGGGCTTGGCGGGCGCATGTTCAACGCAATCGACAAGATGCTCGGCCGGGTGCCGGGCCGGTTGTCCTATGTCACCGTGCTCGGCGGGACCGGCTTTTCGACGCTTTCGGGCTCGTCGATGGGATCGACGGCGCTTCTCGGCTCGCTGATGGTGCCCGAGATGACCAAGCGCGGCTACAAGAAGCACATGTCGATCGGCCCGATCCTGGGCACGGGCGGGCTGGCGATCATCATCCCGCCCTCGGCGCTCGCCGTCCTGTTGTCGACGCTGGCGCAGATCGATGTCGGCGCGCTTCTGATCGCAGGCGTCGTGCCAGGCCTGATCCTGGCCGCCTTCTACATGGCGACAATCTGGTTCATGACATGGCGCGATCCGTCCGCCGCGCCTGCCTATGTCGTCGAAAGGGAACCGCTTGTCGCCCGCCTGTGGTCCCTATTCCGCGACGTGGTGCCAATGGTGGGCGTCATGGCGGTGATCGTCACCATGATGATCAACGGGATCGTCACGCCGTCCGAGGCCGCGGCCTTCGGTGCGCTGGGCGTTCTTGTCCTTGCCGCGCTGTTCCGCTGCCTGACCTGGCAGGCGATCAAGGAATCCGTCATCGGCGCGCTGCGGGTGACATTGATGGCCTATCTGATTGTCTTCGGCTCAGCGACTTTTTCTCAGCTTCTGGCCTTTTCGGGCGCTTCGCGCGGGCTGATCGCCTGGGCGACGGGCTTCGACCTTGATCCGGTGATGATGCTGCTGGTGATGTTCGGGGTGCTTCTGATCCTCGGCATGTTCATGGAGCAGATCTCCATGATGCTGCTGACCGTGCCGATCTTTTTTCCGTTGGCGCTCAGCCTGGGGTTCGATCCGATATGGTTCGGCCTGATCATGCTGCTGGCGCTTGAGATCAGCTTCACCACGCCGCCCTTCGGCCTGCTCTTGTTCGTCATGAAGGGCGTAGCGCCGCCGGAGACCACCATGCGCGACATCTACATGTCCGCGCTGCCATTCATAGGATGCTCGTTGGTGCTGGTGGCGCTGCTGATCGCCCTGCCGCAATTGGCGTTGTGGTTGCCCGGCCTGGGGTGACAAGGCCCTGGCCGTGGGGCCGACCCCGAGTGCGCGACCGCGGATTTACCGGCGCACGCTCGGGCCGGCGGGCCGATTTCTGCTTAAGGCATTCGATTTTCGTACGCCATTTTGGTCAGGCGACGCAACGCGTCGACATTCTTGGCAATTGCGTCTCCAGTCAACGAGAGGCGATAGGACCCAAACCTAGTAGAATATTCGAGCGTTTCGATGCCAGCTTCGTCGAGTTGGGAATCGACGTCGTCCGTGCGCGGCAGTTTGAGCTCAAGATTCAGCGTCGTCTTTCTGGGCCGAAACGCCACAAAATTGAAAGGCTGACCGCTCTTTGCAATGCCGATGTAGTATTTGTTGTAATTGAGCTCCAGCGAAGGGTCGATCTCGCGTGCAATGCCCAGAAGTTCGTCAGCAAGTTTGACCGTCTTCGGCGATCCGCGCTTCTCCCAGTAGCCGCGGTCGGCTGGTGTCGCCTGCTCGATTTCGTCGTCCTCCACCAATCCCCGCGTGAGCTCGTCCATTACGGTCGTAAAGATCAGCGCAATTTTGTCGCCAACCTTGAGAGCCTGCATCTGAATAGCGATCAAAGGGATCGTGCCATTGAAGAGCGACACAACGTTCAAGAAACGGCTTGTGATGTCTTCTGCTATCAGAACAGCAGCGTGGTCATATTGTGGGTAACGCTTCCGCTCGATGTCCCAATACTCGATGGCTCGAATGATGTGGGCTTCGTCTGTCGATCCTAGCTGAATCTCGACCTCGTAGCGCCGCTTGCTGTCGGGGTCTTGGAGTAGGAGATCGAGCCGACCAGCGCGCGGATGGATTCGCTCCTTGTCGCGAAGAACGAGATCGCCGAGGCCCAAGACGGACGGGTCGGCAGCGATGGTCTCTTGGACCCACTTTTCATTTAAGTCGGGATGAAGCCGCATCGAGATGCGCTCGGGCTTCACATAATCGATCATGAAAAAACCTCCCGTCACGACTGAGGGGAGGCGTAAGCCTACGCAATCGGACGACGCGAGTCATGCTGACTGTGGGGGGCGTCGGCACTGCGCAGGCCGCCCGGCCCCGGCCGGGCGGGTTTTTTATATTAGCAAATGACCGCTATACCGTTCGAGCCGATGGTACGACAGCGTCGGATCGAATTTTCGGAAGCAAACAAACCGTCAACGCATGTCGAACGTGCCCACACACCTTCCCCATCCACCGATCACCGAGGCGGTAATCGATCTCGATTGCGACCTTCCGCCAAACTTCAGCCTTGCTGCGCTTGAGGAGCCTTCGCGCAACCAATTCAGAGATCGATATCCGGAATTCAGAAAGCAGTTCGTTCAGCAGTACATGTTCGAGGCATCTGTCGGGTCTCCTCCGAGACCCAGTTCCGGCAGCGTCGCGGTCCAAGCTCTTCAGTTTCTGAAGGATGACGAAAAGCAATTGGTGCAGCTAAGAGCTCAGGGCTACTCGTTCAATCGTCTAGCCCCCTATACAACCCTCGATGACTACATTGCCGAAATTGAGCGAACTTGGCGAATTTACATTGATCTGGTCTCGCCTATCCAATTAAGAATTGTACGTCTGCGTTACATCAACCGGATTCTTCTGCCCACGGACGATGGCCGGGTTGATTTGGACGAGTTTCTGAAAGTGGGCCCCCGAGTGCCAGACGAGCAAAGCCTTACTCTGGAAGGCTTTTTCAGCCAAGTTGCCGCTAACCAAAACGATACGGGACATGAAGTCAATTTAGTGCTCGCCTCCCAACCAGCGACTGACCATCGGGTGCCTGTCATTCTCGATATCACGGCAGCGCATGCGCTCGACCTTGAACCAAGCAATTGGGTAGATATTCTACAACTTATCGAGTCGCTGCGGAAGCTGAAGAACCAGCTGTTCTTCGATAGCCTGACAGAAAAATGTATCGAATTATTCAAGACTTAGACTACCTGTCTCTGCTGGCATTCGCGGGCGGGGGGAGCGCGGTTTCGCAAGAGGCAGAAGCAGTGAAAAAGGTTGCTGATGCTTTTATGAGGTCTACTGAGCGGTCATTGGCATTGTTTGGCAAAAAGGCGGTCGCTCTTTCGACGCTGACGGAGATGGTGGACGATTGTTCTGAACATGGTTGGGATGGGGAGGCTGCCACCGCGATTGATCAGGTCGCCTTTGATCAAGCAAGACAATTTATTCGAGCGCTACCAGATAACGTTCCTATTCCCGAGTTCGCTCCGGAACCCGATGGCTCGATTTCCCTTGACTGGTTCGCTTCGCAGAACCGTTTGTTTTCGCTCAGTATTGGTCCGAGCAACAGGGTCGCCTTCGCTTGGTTGGACGGCATGGAAAAGGGGCATGGCGTGGTGAGCTTCGACGGAAGAAATGTTCCGCAACGAGTCTTGAACGAGGTCAAGAAGATCTCAGGAAGAAAACATGCTGGCCTCTGGGTTGCCTGATCACGTCGGAGACGGCGAAGACTTGGCGCGATTCCTTACATCTTCAAATCAATTCAGTACCGCGAGGGTGAAGCACGCGGCGTTTTTGCCTTACGCGAAGGATAATAGGACCTCTGTCTTTCGACATGGACGCGACTCGACTGCTGCGCTTTGGGCGCTTGGTTGGAAACACGTAGCTGGCGGCCGAACGATTCGTGGTGCGGGTATGGTGAGAGCCTCTGAGGTCAGGGCCGCAACGCTTGAAGTTCTCGCTGATGAACCCCCGCCCCGGCACGCTGCAATAACGGGCTGGCCCTTAATCGACGATCCTGTGTTGCAAAAAGCAAAGCAGAAAGAATTGGCCATGCAGATTGCCAGCAAAGCAGTCCTATTGCAGCATCCGTAACTTTCCCCACTCATTCCTGCATCGCAAAGCCGCAGGGAACTGAGCAACGGCCGCCTCCGGGCGGCTTTTTTTGTGTGTCACACATACATCGGGGAGCAGATGTTTCAGTGCGTCCTGCTCGCTCTCATCTTCCGCCAGTCCGGCCTCGCGTCGGCGCCGATGATACCGCACCGCGTGCAGACCATTCGCCCCGCCGGAAATCCGGCACAACAACATGGTCGCCCCAGTGATCGACGGACACCACTGCCGAATGGCGGCACAAGCTGCAGCTCACGAATAGCGACCGCGCGCCGAGGGAGCGCAGTTGCCGAGCCTCATCGGAGGGCCGGGAGGGGGCATCTGCACACCTATGGCGCACCTAAGATCTTGCCTTTGCTTCGCGCCTGAGACCTAAATTGCCGAAATATTTGGCTCCCCGGGCCGGATTCGAACCAGCGACCAACCGGTTAACAGCCGGTTGCTCTACCGCTGAGCTACCGGGGAACACGTTCGCGAGCGATGAGGCGC
>JANQLP010000165.1 GCA_028280515.1 Hyphomicrobiales bacterium | reverse complement strand
TCCTGTCGCTCGAAGATGGTACGAGGCACAAGACCAACGAGCTGTCGTCGGTGGATACCAGCCTGTTGTTCGCGGGCGTGCCGTTCTTCTTCATCCGGGTCGACAATGCCGGCAACGTCTCGAAACGTTTGAGTGGCGGCGGCTTCAATTTCGCCCGCTTCGGCGGCACCTGTCCGCGCTGGATCGTGCATGACGCGTTCCGGCTGCCGGGCGTGATCCACACCCAGGTCGCCGAGATGCCGGACGGCACCAGCTTCTTCACCATCGCCCGCACGGTCGATCCGCTGGGCGGCTGGCGGCGCGAGCATCAGCCGCAATTCGCCATCGCGCTGGGCTGCGAGATCAAGGAGGCGCGGCACCTGGTCTACGCCGACGGCCTGAACCTGAAGAACGGCGAGCTGGCGACGCCGATCGGCGTCAGTTGCCGGGTCTGCGAGCGCCTCGACTGCAGTCAGCGCGCCCATCCGCCGCTGAACCACCGCCTGCGCATCGACGAAAACATCCGCCGCGCCACGCCGTTCACCTTCGCGCCGAACTGATGGGCCGGCCGGAAGGCTCGCGGCGCGACGGTCTCGCCTGCCGCTAGCTCGCGGGTTAATCGTCCGCCGACACGAGCCGGAAGGTTGTATCGTCCAGCACCTGCGTTCGACCGACCAGCAGGAACCGGTCGCGGAACGCCGTCGGCGTCGCCGCCCGGCTGTCCATCACCGCGACCAGCCATTGATCGTTGCGCTGATACTGATTTCTCGTGAACTCGGGCAAGCGGTGCTCTGCGCTGAATGGCGGCGCGATCAGCAATTCGGCATAGGACGGCAATCGGTATCGTTTGCCTGTCACGGCCGCCAGCCAGTCCACATAGGCGGCGGCATCGGTCCAATGGATCTTCGATACCGCCTCCGTGTCGGCTCTGTCGTCGATACCGGTACAATTGTGTCCGGTATCTCCGCAAAACTCCTTGAAATCACCGACCAGGACGGGGCGACGGCTGATCCGGACGCCATCTATCCGAGTCTTCCTGGTTCCCGCCGTGTCATAGATCACGCCGTCGACGCCGATCCTCGGTACATTGACCTCGGCGGGTGCGAGGTCGACGAACGGGGGAAGGGAAGGCGTGCTCAGTGCCACATCCAGCTTGCTGATTAGTTGCTGGCGCACATCCACTTCCCTGTTGAGTTGGATAATTTGAGATTGAAGCTGGATATTCTCGCTACGAAGTAATTCATTGGTGGTTTTTGATTCTTCAATAATTTGTGAATCTATTTCATTCTTGATTCGCATGTTTTTTATATCATTATCCAATATTTTTTTCTGTGATCGAAGTTTGTCGATTTCCAATTGCAGTTTATCAAACAACGAAGATAGGTTTTTGTTTTTTATCTGTAGTTCTTCTATCTCAATCTCTTTTCGTGTTAGTTTTAATTCAAGTTCGTCTATTTTGTTCCATAAAGTGTCTGCGTCGTTCCGGACTTGTGCGGGTGTCGCGGGTTCCGCGCCCATGCCGAGGACCGGCATCGCCAGGGCGAAAAGCAGCGTGGCGCCAAACAGCCGGCAGCCCCCTTGCGTGTCCGCGTTGTCGGTCATGTCGTCGTGTTGGCTCATGACTTTTCGTTACCCGACCGTGTCAAGCGGCCGCGAAGGCGCCCAGGGCCAGCGCCAGATCACGATATGCGGCATCGAAATCGATGGCTGCCGTTCGCATGACGCGAAGCCCGCCAGTTACCTTGCCTGCCATTTCCGGTAGCTGTCCCTCAGGTAGATGGCGATCTCCTCACCGGCGCGCTGTCCCAACGTGCGCCAGTCGCCGCGCTGCAGGGGTTCGGAACCATTCAGCCGTACCTTGGTCAGTTCGATGGGGATTTGTGGTCCCGCCTTGCTCGTCAGATCCAGCAGGTGAACGGTTACGACCACGGGGTCGCCTTCATAAAGGTCGACCTGGGCGCCGACGGACAGGGCGGAATAGTTTACCGGACATGCCTCGTTGTCCGACAGATGCTGCTGCTGGCTCCAGTCCTGCATGCATATCCGATACTCGACGCTCTGTTCCATGACCTGCCCCGCGTACGAGTTTGCCGTTTCCAGGGCAAGCTGGCAGCTCGGCGGCCGCGGTGCCCACAGGGGCCGCAGCTTGAAGACATCCTCGATATTCCGATCCGTCGGCGGCAGCGAACGACGCACGCGATCGATGGCCGTGCCGACCGCTTCTTGCGAGAATATCTTGGCGTCGGCCTTTCGGGGCTTGAAGCTCGGATCCTCATAGAACGCCTGAACCGGCGTGTAGTAAATGCAGGCGCCCTCGACCTCGCCTCTGAGGACACCGAGATCGCGGAGAAAATCCAACATCGCGTCGCAACCGGTGAGGGCTGGCAGGATCACGAGAAGCGTGATCGCGTTGCGCAGGTGCTTGCGGCATTTCAGCGGCGATATCATTGGCATCTCGTCAGATTCCCCCTTTTGGTGTCCGCTATTCCTTGAAGATGCTCAAGGCATTGCGTACCAGCGGTATCCGAAGATCCCGGATCGTGCGGCCGGCATCTCCAGCAACGTCGATGGTCGCCAGATCATACCCTTCCCGGCGCGCGACGACCCGATAGGGCTGCTCATAGTCGCCGGCCATCCGTTCCAGCGGCTCCGTCTGGATCGACACCAGGTTTGCTTCACCGTCGAAGAAAACATAAACCGTCATGTCGTCGGGAAGGCCCGCCGGACCCATGGCGCGCGCAAGAATGAGCAGGCCTGACGGATCGATGAAAATGGGGTTGCGAACGGCCGGAAGCTGAATGTCCCGCGCGGTAAACGTGACCGGTAAAAAAGCCCGATCTTCGAATTTAAGTTGAATGGGCGCGTTTCCGATGACGGAACTTATCGTGGCGAACGCGTGTTGCGGCCGGTTTTGCCGCCTGTTCCTGGAACGCACGCTTCCGACCATGACGAGCTGCTGGCGCGCCCGGACCCTCGATTGTCCATCGAGCCCGCGGATGCGTTCCGAGGAGACCCGCATGGTTGGAAGGCCTTCGTCGTGCGTGTAGCAGTACTCGCTTAATGTTTCCCAAGGGATTTTCGAGCCGAATTCCTTGAGATACGGCCCCTCAACGAACGTATAAACGAAGAAGCCGCCCATCTTGTCGTTGCAGTATTGATGGTCCAGCAGGTCGGCCTGCTGCCGAAGCTTCTCGACGTCGCTGCGCCAGATCTTGCGCGCCGAAATCACGCGCGTCGTGAAAGCGCCAAATTCATATGGCACATGCACCCTGAACGCGTGTTTGCTGGATCCGATGTAGATACCGGCGCGGTCTTGAAAACCGGCAACGGTCCGGTCCTGTGGCGCCACCTTTCCGGACAGGACCTTGGAGGCATCCCGCGCGGTGAGGGGGCGGGTGTCTCCGGCGTCTTCCCGCTGCGCGACGTCGAACACGTCCTGCGCAATGAAACCCCGGCAGACCTTCGCCGGCGGATGGAACTGTTTGAACAGGGCGTCATAGTCGGCCGGGCTCATCTCGGGGCTGCAATAGGGCCCCAGACAGATCCGCCGCGCGCCGTCCGGCATCGTGCATTCGTGCAACCGGCCGAATTCGGAATTGGCGCGGCGTATTGAGGTGGCGCCGCCGCATGGCGGATAGGAGTCGGGCTTTTCCGTCGACATGCCGTCGACGAAGAAACCCATGATGACCATCCTCTCGACGGTTTTCAGCCATTCGTCGTCAACCGGATTGGCGGCCCTGGATTCACGTATCTCCGACCAGCAATAGTCGTAGCCGCTCGCCGCATCCATCGAGGCGGGCGACAAACAGACGCACGCGACGAGAAGCATCCGCCCGCCGCCCCGGCGCCATGCGCTATGCCGCGACGAGTTCATTGAGCTTATCCGCATGAACCGCGACACGATACTGGTCGTCGAGTTGTTGAACCAGTTCCGTGTCGTGTGTCACCAGAACGAGCGATACGGCCCGTCGCTTGCACGCCTGTCTGAGCAGATCGAAAACCCGGGTCTTCGTCTCCGGATCGAGGCTGCCCGTCGGTTCGTCCGCGAGCAGAATACGGGGATTGGTCACCAGGGCGCGGGCGATGCTGACACGCTGTTTTTCGCCGCCCGACAGTGTTCCGACGGCGCGTCCGCCCAACTGACGCAGGTCGAGGTCAAGCTCATCGCAGACAGCCTCGATCGGTCCCTCGTATTGCGCGCGCACCATGCCGCGCGCGAGCAGGGGCAGCGCCACGTTGTTGGTGACGTCCCAGTTGTCCACGAGCTCGGGCGACTGGAAAATGTAGCTGAAGCCGTCCCGGATCAGGCGGTCCAGCACCTTGCGCGTCATCTTCGCGGTGTTCCGGACGGCCGGCTCTGTGCGTCGCGGCGGCACGACCGGCACCAGCAGCCTGCCGGAGACAGGCCGCAGCATCAGACCGAGTGTTTGCAGAAGGGTTGTCTTGCCGGAACCGGTCTTGCCCTTTATCGAGGCCGAATGGCCCTGGGGGAGGACGAAATGATGCGTCGTCAAAATGGATGCCGGTCCGTCCGGACCGTGGTAGCCAACCACCAGGTCGCAGGCCTCAAGCGCCGGCGGCGATGCGTTGGAATTCGTCCGAGATGTCATTCTTGAAATGGATCCATTTCAGTACCACCGCAACACCGATCGAGAGGCCGAGTCCGACGGGGATGACGCCCAGATAACTATCGAGTTGCGGCGTGAAGTGGAGCTGCGGCGAAAACGTCGTCAGCAAGGTGCCGCATACGAGACTCAGCACGGCACCCAGAAACATCGCGGCACCGACCATCAGGATGACGAAGAAGAAAATGAACGACGTGATGGCGGGGCTTCGAACCCCAAAGACGCGCGCCAGCGTGAACAGCTTGCGCTGCGCCTCGATCGCGCTTCCGGTAGATATGACCGTAAGCAGAACCGTCATCGTCCACACGATTCCCGATATCAGGTCGAGTGTCTTGAATACCGCGGCTGATGTCTCCCAAATTTCTCCCGCGACCAGGGAAAAAATCAAGACCCCATGCCCTTGCATGGCTGGCTTCAGGTGTTGGTGGACGGCCGCCAATTGTTCCAGCGTGTCGGGGGCGTGAATGCGCATGGCGAGCAGATGGATCACGTCGGCTGCCCATTCGCCGCGATTTTCGACGAAGGAAGCCGGAACGATGACCGCGTCGTCAAGATAGGGAATGCCGGTCTCGAAGACCGCGTAAATGATCGCGTCCCGGCGGTTCGGCGTCTCCGTGATGTCGGCCATGTCAGGGAGATGCTCGCTGGCCAGGCGGGCGTAGGCCGATACCTGCTGTCCGGCGAGCAGTAGATTGCGGGCGCTGCTCCGCTGGCCAACCGCGATGATCGGCAACGGACGTTCGTGAAGGTCGCACTCCGGCACCAGTGCGTGCAGATCCGGATCCCGCGTCCGGAGAGGATCGTGGTCCATGCCGTTGAGGCAGGAGCCGATGACGGTCTGCCTGGCGGATTGGAAGTTCGTACGCAGTCCCGGTAGCAGCGCCCGCAGCGCCGGCTGATAAATCAGGGCCCGCGTATGCGCCACCACGGGCGGTCCGGAATGGGCGCGAACGATCGAGATCGGGCGCGTGCGGATGCAGTCGATGCTGGCGTCGAAGCCAAGCTCGAGAACGTCGGATGTGATGCGATCAATCAGATCGGAGTCGCAGCCGGAGGTGGACCATATGAAATGCGGCCGTTCTTCCAGCCAGGGCCCGGCCTGATGGTCGATCGCGGATTGTGACAGGACCTTTACGAGAAAGAAGGCGGAAAAGACAATCGACAGAAGCACAAGGCTTCCAAATTGCCAGATATTGTTGATCGAAGCGAGAAGTCGCTTGAGAAGACGAAGGCCAATGAGTATTTCTGTCGTAATGAATCCGGAAGGGAAAAATGTATTTTGAGAAGGGTTGTGTTTTATTTGAATATTATTCATATTTGTTATGTGCATCTATGATGTAGAATTATATATTTATTTATGGGAAGTTGATCTATTCTGCATATCGGTGGTTCTTTGCCCGACAGAACCCTTTTTGCGTGTCCGATAAAGTCATGTGCCGAATCCGCGAGTTTCTCGTGCCGGCATGTCTCTCCGATCTCCAAGACTTCCTGCCATGTCGAAAGCGCGGCTTCGAACTCGCCCTCGCAAAAAAAGGCCATTCCCACGTAGAACATCGCGCCGGTGTTGGAGGGCTGCATGGCGAGGATGCGCGTCAGGTTCTCGCGGGCCCGGACAACGTCACGGTCCTGCACGGCCGTTTCGGCCTGATCCAAAAGACCGGCGACCGCGTCTTCGGGCGCGCGGGCGAAGGAGCAGGCACCAAGGAGAAGAAGGCCGCACACGCCGCATGCGAGACTCGTTTTTCGGCTCAAGGACACCTCTCCCTACGCGTTTTCGTTTTTATCAGCGTATGAACGTGCGGCTAACGCGTCGCGGCTCTTTCCTGTCGTTGACCGGGAGGCGGGAGACCGTGGAGCACCGGGCTGCCGTGAAACGTCGCCGTGAGCGACGTTCCGGCCGCGGAGAATTCGAAGGAAAACCGTTGCGTCCGATAGCCGGTCTCGCGTCTGCGCAACATGATGCCACTTGGGTTTTCATCTCCTCCGGATTCATCCATCGCGTGAATGATGGCGCCATTTGGTTACCTTAGGCAATTGGGAATCCAGTTGGATGCCGGAAATAATGTGGCGGGCGGGCCGTGTGCTATCTTGTCCATTTCAAGAACGATCGGTTTCGACGCCGACCGCTTGAACGTCGAGTATATGGAGCTGAATTGTAACCGGAGCAAAAGCCCGGGCGTATTCGGATTCCTTGGGATTCCCTCATCTATTAGGGACTGTCCCTATTGATTTACCGTGCGAAGCAATCACCCGGTCGTCATGCCGGCGGAGGCCGGCATCCATGGGCTTCGCTAGCAAGCGCCGCCCCGGCCTGCGCCGGGGCGGGCACCGCCGCTATGACCGTGGCGGGAGATCGTCGCC
>JANQLP010000115.1 GCA_028280515.1 Hyphomicrobiales bacterium | reverse complement strand
TCTTCCTTCGGGTGGTGGCACTGATCGGGAAAATCGAGAAAGAACCGCAGTATATCCTGAATTATTCCATAGTCCGGCCGCCCACCCGCTTCGAAGGCCTTGGCTTGCTTCTCCAATATCCTCAGCAAGCGTTCCATGCTCGTATGTTCGACGCGAAGGTCTTTAACGACATTTCTCATCGCTGGCCACCGACGGCTTGCTCAACGCTTGTTGCCGGAACATAACATAGGCGCTTTGCCCAGGCCGACGACATCTTCTACGACTTGCGTCGCCTCGGCTTCGACGACGCATCCTTGGCCGAAAAGCGGCGAGCTTCGACCAGCTGCAATAGGTCGAATGAGCTGATCATGCCGACAACCTGCTTCTCGTGCGTAACCACAATATGGTGGATCTTGTGCTTTCGCATGATGCGCGCGGCGACGCTTACGTCATTGTAGGCGGGCACAACGCGCGGCTTTTTACTCATGATCTGGCTGATAGAGGCTCCATTCTCTAGATCCCCGGCCAGGTCGGCCGTGGTCACGATGCCCAGCGCCTCGTCGTCCGGGCCGGTCACCGGCACGGCATGAATGCGATTGCGCTGCATGAGTTTGCGTACGTGCTCCACGGTGTGGTGTGGTTGTGCCGAAATGACACGTTCTGCCATCACGTCTGCGATTTTCAGATTCATCTGCTGCACACCTTGCATTCCCTAATAGGGCTCGTCACTCAGACCACTCCCGCCTGACGGTTCCGAGATCCGGGCTTTGTATGATCGCTCGATACCGACGATGCCTATTCCGCGGTCATTCTCTAACGCGCCAGGGAACACGCATTGACTTGTATCAAGCGAGGCGAAACCGCCCGGCGAAGGCGTGGACCCGTCCAGCCAAATGCCTCCCGCTCTAAAGCACGTCCAACCGTCGGCGTGCGACCCGCCGCGGCGCCTGCTCAACGTCGACAAATTGATTCAGCTCAAAGATTGAGAAGCAAAACTGATCTACGGTCGTGTGTAATTTCAGCGATTTAGTATTTGCGCGGGGGTGTTCGCATTGCTTGCGGATGCGAGCCAACCGTCCTGCCGTGACGAACGCGCCGAAGCCTTGCAAACGCTGGGGTCGGAATATGACTGAGACGATAAGACCGACGGGAGATGCCGATTCTACGGCCGCCGAGCCGTCGCCCCAAGCAACGACGGATCCGCAGCCGAAAGCACCCGTGGGAAAATTTGCGGCAACGCCGAAGCCACGACGCAGCACTGCCCGGCGGCCGGTCAAGGCCATACAAACGCAAGCCGCGGCGGGCGCCGAACCCGCCAGCACCGTCGATCCCACATCTCCGGATTGGTACCTCAACCGAGAACTGACCTGGTTGAGTTTCGTGGCGCGCATTCTCCAAAAGGCCCAGGACGAGCAAACGCCCTTGCTGGAGCGTGTGAAATTCCTCGCCATTGTCGGTGCCAACCTGGACCAGTTCTTCATGAAGAGGATAGGCGGTCTGAAGCAGCAGGTCGGCGCCGGAGTCCACGAGCGGACGATCGACGGGCGGACTCCGCAGCAGCAGATCAAGGAATGCGAAGCCGCGGTGCGCGCACTGGACAAGCGGGTGCGGGCCGTCTATCGGACTCTCATACCGGCGCTGCGCAGAAACAATGTGGTCATCGCCCGCTACAAGGGGCTTCCGCAAGCCGATCGCGCGGCGCTTCGCGAGCACTATCGCCGGAACGTCTTTCCCTTTGTGACGCCCTTGGCGATGGACCCGGCGCACCCCTTTCCTTTCCTGTCCAATCTATCGCTCAATCTGCTGGTTACCCTGAACCGCCCGGATTCGGAAGAGGAAATCCTAGCCAGGGTCAAGGTGCCGATGGGCGTCGGCACGCCGAGATTCATGCAGATCGGCGAAACGCTGCGCTTCGTTCCCCTGGAAGAGGTCATGGCCAACAACCTCGACCTCCTGTTCCCGGAGATGACGGTGAAGTGTTGCGAGTGCTTCAGGGTCACGCGAAACGCCAATACCGAGCGCGACGAGGAAACCGCCGACGATCTCCTGGCTCTCATCGAGAGCGAGCTTCGGGACCGCAAGTTCGCGCCGATCGTGCGGCTTCAGCTTTCAAAGGATGTCACGGCACCCCATCGTGGCATGTTGGCTGCCGAGCTGGGGCTCGACGAAACCGCCGACATTTACGAGACAGATGCGCTTCTCGGCATGCGAGACCTGTTGGAGATCGCAAACCTGGACATTCCTTCGTTGCACTACGCCGATCACCATCCGGTGGGCAATGCGCGGCTTGAGGACAATCGCTCGATCTTCCACATCATCCGGGACGCCGGGGCCATCCTCCTGCATCACCCCTATGAATCCTTTGCCACTTCCGTCGAGCGTTTCGTGCAGGAAGCAAGCCAGGACCCCAAAGTCCGGGCGATCAAGATGTCGCTCTACCGAACCTCCGCAGACACGAAGATAATCGAGTGCTTGGCGGACGCGGCCCGCAACGGCAAACAGGTGGCCGTTGTCGTTGAACTCAAGGCGCGCTTCGACGAGGCGGCAAACATCCGATGGGCCACTCAGTTGGAGGAGTTCGGTATTCACGTGAACTATGGCGTCGTGGGCCTGAAAACCCATGCGAAGACAATCCAGGTTCTGCGCGTGGACTATGACGGGCTTCGCCGATACGCCCACATCGGCACGGGCGACTATCACGCCGGTGCGGCGCGACGATACTCGGATCTTGGATTGCTCACCTGCGATCCGGAAATCGGCGAGGACATCACCGAGCTGTTCAACTACCTCACCACCGGGCTCAAGCCGTCGCGCAGTTACAACAAGATGCTGACCGCCCCCAAGCACATGAAAAAAGGCTTCCTCCAGCGAATCGAGCGGGAAATTGAAAAGCACTCGCCCGAAACGCCTGGCCTTATTCGCTTGAAATGCAACGCTCTCGAGGACGTTGCCATCACGGAAGCGCTATATCGGGCGTCTCAGGCCGGCGTCAAGGTCGAGTTGATCATCCGCGATACCTGCAGGTTGCGCCCGGGAATCCCGGGCCTCAGCGACAACATCACGGTGATCAGCGTTGTGGGGCGTTTCTTGGAGCACGGACGCATCTACTATTTCCGCAACGGTGGCGACGAGGAATTTTTCATCGGTTCCGCCGATCTCATGACCCGCAATCTGGAAAGCCGCGTCGAGGTGCTCGCGCCTGTCGAAGACCCGCTTCTGCGGGAGGAGCTGCGCACCATCTTCGAAACACAGCTGAACGACTGTCACAGCGTATGGGACATGCGGTCCGATGGGACCTATGTCAGACGGAAGGCCACCGAAGAGACCCAAGGCTGTCAGGAGCTGCTCATAGAAGCCGCGGAACGCAGGCATTTCGAGGCGACCAGATTGCGGAAGCGGAAGCCCCGCGGCATCGCCCGGCGGATCTCCGGTTAGCGTGAGAACGGAGATTCGATACGGACCGCGTGCCAAACCGGTCGCCATACCCGGCAGCGCATTTCGTGGGGAAAACGCCGCTTCATGACCGAACGACGAGCCGCCTTCCTTGACCGGAGATCCTCGCGGTTGGCCACTACCTTGCGACCTTCAGGGGCCGCCCGGGTCTTGTCGGACGTCTCTACCCTTCCGCCACGCGAGAGCACCTGTGCTCGATCATACCGGACCGCAGCCGGGACGCGGGCGCGAGAGGTCCGGCGGTTCGCTGTGGTGGCGCTCGAAGCCAGGTGGCCGGAGGCGTGACATGACGGAAGGCGCCTTTCGGTTCGGGAACACGCCGTTCTACTTTCTGCGTCATGGCGAAACCAGTGATGGCGAGCTTGGACTCGTCCAGGGCCAGGACGAATCTGTGCTCAGTGACGAAGGGCGGCTGACGGCCTGGAAGGCCGCAAGGATTCTGTCTCCGATTCATCTTCGGTCGATATACTCGAGCCCGCTCAGGCGGGCCTGGGAGACGGCTGAGATTATTGCCCGTGTCGCGGCAATCCCGGTCACCCCGCTCCCCGGCCTCATGGAACGCAACTGGGGCCATTATCAGGGAAAATCGCGTGATTCGCGGCCCAGGCTGCAAGATCCCGATGGCGTCGAAAGAACGAGCCTGTTTTGGGCCCGTGTCCATGCGGCCATGCAATCCATCGCTGGCCCTTTGCCGGTCCTGGTGGTGGCCCATTCTGGCGTGTTTCGCTTGCTGTGCAGGCATGCGGGCCTAACGGTCGACCAAGGGACGGCGGTGGCAAACGGCCTGGTCTACAGCTTCGATCCGCCGCAGAGCGGGCGACAGCAATGGCGCATCCAGGTGGTCGACGGATGACATGAGAGCAGAAATGCAGGAGCGCTCTAGCCTGAGCACGGTGGGACGATATCGGCAGCCCGCCTGGTTGCGCAGACCGCTTCCTCGCGCCGGACTTCTCCCCTGACGGGAGCGGGGCGGCGATTGATTTTTTCAGGTAAGGGACTTCGATATGGAAACTCCGAAGGATCCGTTCGCGTTTATCCTCGACGAACACGACCGGCAGTTTGAGATCTGCGCCCGTCTGGAGAACTTCGTCGGCACCTTGGGATCCGAGCCCTGCGCGCGAGAGGCGGCCGCGTTGCTCACGTTCCTCGTTCAGGATCTTCCGGTTCACATCGAAGACGAGGAGCGGGATCTCTTCCCCCTGCTTGCGTCCCGACGAGGAGACGATGAGAACTTGACGATCATCCTGGATCAGCTGGTATCCGAGCACGAGCTGGACCGCGGCTTGGTCGAGCCGATCGTGCAAGATCTTCGTCACATCGCGGACGGTCGGACTCCATCCGACATCAAGCGGTTCTGCATGGACGTGCGTGCCTTCTCGGAGGCCATGAGGCGGCACATCAACTGGGAGAACCGCGTCGTCATTCCCCTGGCCGAGGGGATCTTACGTGCGCAGGACCGCGAGCACTTGGCCACCCGGATCGCCGAAAGACGCCGCAATCTCGCGCCCCGCGGAAGCTGACGCGACGACTCCCGAAGGACCGCGCTGTCCTCCACCTTCCTGCATGGCTGTTTGCGGAACGCCATCGTCGAGCGATGCCGCTCCCCATTCCGGCGATCTTAGGGCATTCCTGACCGGCCCACTCCCCCACCCGTCCACTCACCGCATCGTAAGCTATGGGTGGACGGGTGGGGGCGGCGAAGCCGGGCGCTACGCGCGGGCCGGCGCCGATTCGACGTAAGTCGTGATTGGTCTAAGTGAAGACTTCCGTGGCTGGGGCCTCCATCCGAGACACGAGCACGTCCATCACGACGCTCATGATGTCGCGGATGACTTGTTCCTTGTTGTTGTTCACGATGATGGGGACCTGCTCCCGATCCGCCTCGGACAAGAGATGACTCTGCAGCCGCCAGATCTCATCGAAGTGCTGCAGATAGCGTGCGGCGCGGCGTTTGTCGATCTGCTGGCCACGCCCCTTGAAACGATCCCGCAGGTGCGCCGGATTGAGCACCGACAGCATGATCACGATGACAATCGGGTCGAAGTCGGTGGGAATCCTGTCTATCAGCGATTTCTGGGCGTGGACGCCTTCCAGCAACACGGAGGTTTGCTCACGCAGCGAGCGTGTGATCACGGCCTCGCAGGGTACCGACAACAGGCTCGCCTGGGCCCGATAGCCGTCGATTATCATGGAATCTGGATCGTCACCCAGGTTCGCGCCCTCGAACAGGGCCTGCCAGGCGTCATAGGAGGATTTGTGCAGAACCGGAACCAGTCGCTCCGGAATCATCATTCGCATGACTTCCCGCAACAGATCGGTCGACTGCGTGCGGGCAATCTCGAGGCGATGGGCGATCTCGGTCGCAACACCGCTCTTGCCGGTACCGGGCGCGCCGCCGATCAGCACGATGAGCGGCCGCCTGCCACGCAGGTAGTCGACCAAGGCAAGGTAACGGTGAGCGGCGTCGGCTCCCCTGGTGAGGCGCAGATAGCGGTAGGTCAGGAGCCCGAGGTCGCGGCTGCGGATCTCGGTGATGTTCCGCTCCAACATGTGCCCGGAGATCGTTGTCGTGACGGTCGTCGATTCCTCGTAGGAGAGCCCGCTGGTTTCCAGAATGCGGCGATGTTGCTCTCTGGAGAATTGCGTTGTGTGGCCCGCCGCGTCCCGGACCAGCACGGTGCCCGGCGCCCCCGGCGGTTGACGATAGCGCTGGACCACAGTGGGACCGTAGTCCGCCATGTGCTCCAGCACAGTGTCGCGCAGCTCGTCGGTGGTAATCTCCGCGGTGTCGCTCAGCTCGTCTCGCACGACAGAGGCGAGCGCGTAAGCCTCGTCGAAAGAAAGGCCCACATCCTGCAACGATCGCGTCAGGATGCCCCTCAAGAACGGTATTTTCGTCGGGATTTCATCCGGTTCTACGACCAGCGTCTTAGCCATCGGCGGTTCCCAGCTAAACTGGCGGATATTCCGTAGCGTCTGTGCCCCGGCATAACACAAATTCGCAGGATGAGGTTACCGCGCGATCCGCGCCGAGCTCACGGACGATCACCAAGCGACGATCGACGGCTTCGCTCCCTAGCATCGAGTGCGGCCTACTCGGCTGATCGGTCAATCATCGTCGGTCGACCAGCTAGCGGCGGCGGCAACCTGGTCCTGCAGCACCTTCGTCATCCATCTTAGCTCGGAAAGGACCGCCTTGACCACGTCCCCGATGCTGATGATCCCCACCAGGGCTCCGTTCTCCGCGACCGGCATGTGGCGGATCCGGCTTTCCAGCATCCGGGTCATGACTTCTTCCGTGCTGCTCTCCGGCGGACAGGTGTGGACCGGCTGGCTCATGAAGTCACTGACCGGCGAATCCAAGGCCGCCGGACCACGCTCCGCGAGACTTCGCACGATGTCCCGTTCGGAGATGATGCCGGCAATCCCGCCACCTGCGTCCTTGACCAAGAGCGCACCGACCTTTTCGAGGTTGAGAGTGCTGGCGACGGCGGAAAGGCTGGCCGATTCCTCGATCGATATGATTCGATCCCCCTTCTCCGCCAAGATGTCCACTATCCGCATTCGAACTTTTCCTCGTTGACGGTTAGGGCCTCGCCGCCAGGCATCCAGGGCAGAACCGCCTGGGCGACGGTGGCGACGAGGTGGACGGCGAGCCGGTCCGTCATTCGGCCGCCTCCAGTGTTTCCGCGGCTGGCGCTTCCCGCCACTCGGTACGCGCGATCTTGCGGCAGAGGCGATAGATGCGGCTCAGGCTCTCGATGATCTCCATCTCGCGATTGAAGGTCTGCAGCCGGTTCGGCGCATCCGCGGTGAGGCGAGTCAATTCATGCCTCGTGGTCGTCTCGGCCAACCTCGCCATGTTCTTCTTCATATCCTTGACCGCCAGGGCAGATTCCAAGTTCTCCTCCCGAACAGCCGTCATGGCGGCCCTCAAGGCGTTTGCGACCTCCTTGTGATAGTCCTCCATCACGGTCTTGGTGGCATCGCTGATAACCACCTCTTCCGCGATCCGTTGGCGGCCAATCCTGACGATGTTCGTCTCTACGATGTCGCCGATCTGCTCGAGGTGGTTGGCGACCTGAACGAGCTGCATGACCTGCGCCGACTCCTCGTCGGTCAATTCCCGCGCACTTATCCGCCCCAGATACTTGATGATGTACCCGTGCAGGATATCGACGTCGGTGTCGAGGCTCGCGAGGGCCTTCAGGTCTTCCTCCTCTCCCTCGACGACCGCCGGCAAGGCCGCCTCCAACATTCCTTCGACGTGTTCGCCGAGGCGGCCGATCTCCCGGCGCGCCCTGTCGACGGCGAGCGGCGGCGTGGAAAGAAGCTCCTTGTCCAGATACTTGGGCTGAATCGCGGTCGGCTCGACGACCGGCTTGTCCGTTACCACCCATTCGCAGAATCGCGCCACGAAGCCAGCCAAAGGCAAGAATGCCAACGAAAAGAGCACATTGAAGACCGTATGAGCGTTGGCGATCTGCCGTGGGGTCTCCGCGGCCAGGCGGTCAATGCCGGAAAGCTCCGGCGACGACGGCGAGATCGATCGCACGAAGTCGGCCAGATAGGGAATGAACCACACCATGATGGCCACCCCGGCAACATTGAACGTGACGTGCGCCACCGCTACGCGCACCGCCTCGCGCGGCTTGCCGATGGAGGCCAGCCCCGCCGTGACACAGGTGCCGATGTTGGCGCCCATGATCAAAGCGATGCCGGCTTCCAACGTTATGAGGCCCTGCGAAGCCATGGCGATGACAACGCCGGTGGTTGCCGACGACGACTGGACCAAACCTGTGAAGACCGCGGCGATGAGTATGCCCACGGCCGCGGCCGGCCCACGGTGCACAAGGAATTCGACGAGGCGACGGCCATCCTGGCCCGCGACGGACTCCTAACCGAGGCCTTCGCCGTGCTCGCCAGTCCGCTCTGCCACCCCGATCCGGCGGTGCGGGCCGCTCTGGTCGGGGGCCTGGCCGAGGCGGCCGGCGCGGCCGGCATGGTCGGCGGCCAGATGATCGACATCTCGCCCGGGCGCGAGGCCCTCGACCTCGAGGGGATCACCAACCTGCAGGCCCT
>JANQLP010000112.1 GCA_028280515.1 Hyphomicrobiales bacterium | reverse complement strand
CGCGATAGCCGCCGCTTTCCTCTCTCGCCGTAGGAACGTGATGAGCCGTGTGCCCTACTTTGTCTACACGGCGCTGTTGTTCGTCGCCATCGTAGCGTGTCAGGCAGTTTGGCTAACAGTGTTGGAAGCAAAGGCCAGTCAGTTCCTCTGGGCGGTTGTCGCATTCAACGCCGTGTCAATGGTCGCCGTAGGATGGTTCTTGTACCTGATCGCGATGGCGCGATCACGCGACATTGTCGGACATAAAAGGCGAGCCGTTTTCGCCCTTGTGCCAGTCTGCAATCTCATGCTGCTGCTTGAGCCGTCCAGAAACGGTGCGTCACCAGATCGGCACCTAACGAAGCCATTCTTGAATGGTGCCCCAGGTATTGTGTCCGGCGTTGTTGTTCTTGTCGCAGGCGCTGTCTTAGCGGACTACATATGGCATGAGATCGATCGCCAACCGGAGCTTGTTGTGCTTGGCGATCCGACCGAGAAGGCTGACGCAATTGAGACGTTGCTTGAAGCCTACGGCCTGCAACGTACGCTAGACGAAATTGCGTACGCTACGCGAACGCCTGTGTACGTTGATGATGTGATAACTCTCGTCGACGTTAGAGCAAGCGGTACCCAATTGCTTCGAACACATGTTGTCGATTTTGATGGGCTTGTCGACGACCCTGAAGCCGCGCTGCTTAACATCTACACTCAAGCCACTGTTGAGTGGTGGATATGTTCGTATCCTCCGTTTGCCGTGTTGTTGAAGAACGGAGCGACGATACGAGAGATTTATGTCCTGCCAGACCGCACCCGAATCACCGAGTTCATCGTCGTGGGAGCACGCTGCGGCTACTAGCGATCACTCGGCGAACAGCAGGCTCCACTGCCGCTTTGGTCCATGGTTGCAGTCGCCCCAGGTCGCGATGGGTCACCATGCCGCACAGCCAAGTCGATCCAATGGCTTGCTGCGCCGTCGTTTCGGTAATCGTGGTCGTGACGTTGCGGCTGTCTCCGATGATCTCCTAGTGCGACACGAACACCGCGTCGGTGAAGTGTTGCAACAGTTCCTGTGCGTCTTCTTCCGGCGCGCTGCTGCCGGATCACCGATCAGAACACGGACCGATGACGATGGCTTAGGCAGCATAGTCGGGCTAACGTTGGCACAACCAAAAGAGGATGGTGATGTAGTGAAATGCAATTGATAGAGGACATAACCCGCTTCATAGAGGACATGCCCCGTATCATAGAGGGCTTGCCCGATGTCATAGAGCGCATGGCCCATGGATTCATGGCAATGCCCGACACGGAACGTTGGGCGATCAATTACGGTCTGTTCCTGTTCGGGGCGATCGTCGCTGCTTTCGTAAAGCACCGACGACGTGTGATGCGTCGCCAACAATACTTTGCCTTTATGGCGCTGCTGGTCCTCGCAGTCGTCGCAATTCAGGCCATTTGGTTTTTTGTCCTGGAGGCAAGGGTCGGCGGATACCTGTGGGTACTCGCCGCCATCAATGTCGTTTCGATGCTTCTTTTTGGGTGGTATTCCTACCGGCTTGCGAAGGCTCGATCCCTCGACATCATTGGTAACGAGAACCACGCCGTATTCGCCGTCCTTCCTGTCCTGAACCTGCTTCTGTTTTTCAGAAAATCCAAAAGCGACGTCTCGGCCGTTCAGTCGGACACGCCGCCGCCGCAGATTGGCGGGCCTGGCGGCGTGACCGGTTTTACCGCCCTGATCGCGGCGGTGGTGCTGGCCGTTTTCATAAGCAACAGACTTGATGATCGGCCAATCCTCTTGGCGCCGGGCCACCCGATGGAGTCCGTCGCCAAGCTCAAGTCGCTCTTGTGGACAGAGGACCTGTCAAAGGTGTTGCAATTGATTGCGCAACATACGCCGCATTCTGTTTACGTCGATGAAGCGACGGCTCTGCTGCATCAAAAGGCCAGCGGCCAGATGCTGATCCGAACCTATGTCATCGATACCGCTGACTATCCCTCCCATACCGACGAACTGCTGCAAGCCGGCCTCTTCCGAGCAGCCGTCGAGCACCAGATCTGCTCTTATCCACATCTGTTACTGCTGCTGAAGGAAGGAACGTTGATTCGCGAGATCTTCGATGATCCCGACGGTAACCGCCTTGCTCACTACGACATCACGCAAAGGAGTTGTGGGTTCTAGCGCAGATCCCGAAAGCCGTCCTCTCGACTGTACCGCCTTAGTGCGACACGAACACCGCACCGGGGAAGCGCTGCAGCAGTTCCTGGGCGTGACTGCCGAAACGTTGCACGGCCAGGAACCGTTTGTAGCTTGAGCCGATGACGAGCGCTTCCGCGCCGACCTCGTCGGCCGCGCCGAGCAGGGCGCCGGTACGGTCGGCCGGGCGTTCGATGATCTGGGTCGATGTTTGCCGGCCATAGGCCTGGGCGAACTCGGCGGCGTGCTCCAAGAGCTGCTCGGCCGGTTCGCCTGTCTTGACCGGCGCCGAGGTCACCAGGTGCAGAAGCGCATCGGGCCAGATGTTCATCTGCAAGAGGTTCTTCATCGACTTCGCGCATTCCAGCGAGCCG
>JANQLP010000086.1 GCA_028280515.1 Hyphomicrobiales bacterium | reverse complement strand
GGTGTCCCAGATGAGCGGGGCCGCGAGTGACAGGGTCCAGTTCGACGGGACAAGTTCTTGCTGAGATGGCTTTGGAAATGCAATCCCGAGGTATCAGGTTCCCGATCCTGGTGAGATTGAGTCTTCCAAGGCCGTTCGGGGGGACGTAGGAGACAAACGGGGCACTGCAATCCAGAACGACCGATGACTGGTTGCTAGCCAGGCTGGCTGCAAACGTGTTTGACGACTGGACAGGACATACAGGATGGCCAACACAACAAGAAAGCCGATGAGGCAAGGTCAACAAAACCGCCGTGGGCGCGGACGTGGCCGCAACAAGGCTCAGAATCCACTAAGCCGCAACTATGAGTCGAATGGACCGGATGTGAAAATCCGCGGGACCGCGGCGCACATTGCCGAAAAGTATGCCTCTCTGGCACGCGATGCCCTTTCCTCGGGCGACACGGTTGCCGGGGAGAGCTATCTTCAACACGCCGAGCACTACAACCGCATCATCATGGCCAACCAGGCGCCGCAGCCCGAAGGACTCAACGGTTCGGGCGCCGAACGGTCGCAGCCCGAGAAGGCCGCGGACGAGGCGGACGGCAAACAGCCCGATGCCAAACAGCCGGTTGCCGACCAGACCGAGAAGGCTGCCACTGGAAATACGGACGGCGATGGCAAGACCGATGAAGGGCTGATGCGCACGCTGTCCCGTACCACCAAGGGCAATGGAAAAGCCGCTGCCGCGTCCAAAGACGATGACGCGCCTTCGGACGAAGCCGAGGTGGAAAAAGCGCCCAGCAAGAGCCGAACCGACGAGACGCCCGACGAGGCGGTCACCTGATCGTTTCCTTCTGATCGTTTTCAGATATTCGACGATGCTCGCTAGCCGTCGATGCGAACCGCATCGCCGCACTTGATTTTGCCGCCTTGCGTGACTGTCGCGTAGACGCCGAAATCCTCATGTCCGTGAGTGCGCATGAGCGTGGCGGGAATCGCCATGTCCCGCTCTGCTGAACGGGGGTCGACGTTGGTCGCCGCACAACGGCTCGTGCGATCGATGACATCGAGCACGGTATCGCCGATCCGTATCTGCTGCCCGACCCAGCTGAACTCGGTCCAGGGCTCCTCCGATTCCACGTAGATGTTTGCGCGGAACCGCAACGGGTCGACGTTCCGGCCAACGGCGCGTTCCAGGTCGCGCACGCTTGCCAGATTGACGATGTGCACGCACTTGACCGCGACGTCGCTGAAGCTGTGGCCAGGGGCGTGTACGATATGCGGCGCGCCGCGCAGATCCTTCTCCATGAAGCCTGCCATGAACTGTTCGATCAGCTGTCGGCCCATTGCCGTGTCCAGTGCACCCTTCACCACCTGTTTGCCGTTGCGAAGCAACGCAAGGGTGTTCGTCTCCTCGTCGAACTCGACCTCGAGTGCCGCGAGACGTTCGTTGCGCATGAGCATGAGGAAATTGATCTTCGGCAAATGTTGCGGGTTGTTCGGGTCAAACCGTCCGCGGCCGTTCTCGATCGCCCATTCCCGGTCATGAGGGAACGTTTCGCCCGCCTCGACGGCAACGTCTGACAGTTGCTGCGGCCGCAGGCCCTTCACGGGATAACGGCAAAGCGATGAGACGCGAATGGGAGCTGTTTCGGACATGACACGCAAAGAGAAAGGAGCGTTTTTATGCCCTTTTTGTTGCGCTGCGGCAACACTATATAAAGGTTGGGAAATACCTTTATGAGGGATCCCAGGTTCGGAACGCTGGCCGCAAAAAAAGGACGATGTATCGCCGAAAAGCGGTGCAGGCCGAACGATTGGGTGTGAGAACTGTGCCGTATGACCGGGCGGTGATCGCACGCCGGAAAGGGGTTAAAAATGGATTTTGAGAAGTACACTGAGCGTGCCCGCGGGTTCATCCAGTCGGCACAGGGCCTCGCGTTGCGCGAGGGGCATCAGCAGTTTACGCCGGAACATTTGCTGAAAGTGATCCTCGACGACGAGGAAGGTCTTGCCGCGGGCCTGATTTCGCGTGCGGGAGGCGATCCCGGTCGCGCGCTTCAGGAAACCGAGGCGGTGCTCGCAAAGCTGCCGAAGGTTTCGGGCGGCGGCGCCGGTCAGATATATCTCGCGCCGGCGACCGCGCGGGTGTTCGAGACGGCCGAGCAGGCCGCCAAGAAGGCCGGCGACAAGTTTGTCACCGTCGAACGGTTGCTGTTGGCGCTGGCGGTTGAAAAGGGATCTGAGTCGGCAAAGATCCTTGAGCATGCCGGGGTGACGCCGACATCGCTCAATGATGCGATCAACGATCTGCGCAAGGGCCGGACCGCCGATTCGACTTCCGCCGAGCAGGCTTATGATGCACTCAAGCGTTACGCGCGGGATCTGACGGAGGCCGCCCGCGACGGCAAGCTCGATCCGGTCATCGGCCGCGACGAAGAGATACGCCGTACCGTCCAGGTGTTGTCCCGGCGCACGAAGAACAATCCGGTTCTGATCGGTGAGCCCGGCGTCGGCAAGACCGCCATCGCCGAAGGGCTGGCCCTGCGCATCATCAACGGCGACGTTCCGGAGAGCCTGCGCGACAAACAGTTGCTGGCGCTCGACATGGGCGCGCTCATCGCCGGGGCGAAGTACCGTGGTGAGTTCGAAGAACGGTTGAAGTCGGTGCTTAATGAAGTCTCCGACAGCGACGGCAGCATCATTCTGTTCATCGACGAGATGCACACGATCGTTGGAGCGGGCGCCTCTGAAGGCGCGATGGATGCCTCCAACCTGCTCAAGCCCGCGCTCGCGCGTGGCGAGCTTCACTGCATCGGCGCGACGACCCTCGACGAGTACCGCAAGAATGTCGAGAAGGACGCGGCGCTCGCACGGCGCTTCCAGCCGGTGTTCGTGACAGAGCCGACGGTCGAAGACACCGTCTCGATCCTGCGCGGATTGAAGGAGAAGTACGAGCTGCACCACGGCGTGCGGATCACCGACAATGCTCTGGTGGCCGCGGCGACGCTCTCGAACCGTTACATCACCGACCGGTTTCTGCCGGACAAGGCGATTGACCTCATGGACGAGGCGGCCAGCCGGTTGCGGATGCAGGTTGATTCCAAACCGGAGGAACTGGACGAACTGGACCGCAGGATCATCCAGCTCAAGATCGAGCGCGAAGCCCTGAAGAAGGAAGACGATACCGCGTCGAAGGACCGGCTTGAGGCGCTGGAGAAGGAACTCGCCGATCTGGAGGAGCAGTCAGGTGCGCTCACCCGGCGGTGGCACGAGGAGAAAGAGAAGCTCAACGAGGCGCAAAACCTCAAGGAGGAGCTGGACGCGGCGCGCCATGAGCTCGAACAGGCGCAGCGTTCAGGCGATCTGGCGCGTGCTGGTGAGTTGTCCTATGGCCGTATCCCCGAACTTGAAAGAAAGCTCGCCGATTCCGAAGAGGACGAGCGCGGCGAGGGCATGGTCGAAGAGGCCGTGACGAGCGATCATATCGCGCATGTGGTGTCGCGCTGGACCGGTATCCCGGTCGACAAGATGCTTGAAGGGGAGCGCGACAAGCTGTTGCGCATGGAAGGCGCGCTGGCCAAGCGTGTCGTTGGCCAGGAAGAAGCGGTCTCGGCCGTCTCGACGGCGGTTCGCCGCGCACGCGCCGGCCTGCAGGACCCCAACCGGCCGATCGGCTCGTTCATGTTCCTCGGACCGACCGGCGTCGGCAAGACCGAGCTGACCAAGGCGCTGGCGTCCTTCCTGTTCGATGACGAGAACGCCATGGTGCGGGTCGACATGTCGGAGTTCATGGAGAAGCACTCCGTGGCCCGTCTCATCGGCGCGCCTCCGGGCTATGTCGGCTACGAGGAAGGCGGCGCGCTGACGGAAGCCATCCGCCGCCGGCCCTATCAGGTCGTCCTGTTCGACGAGATCGAGAAGGCGCACCCGGATGTCTTCAACGTCCTCCTGCAGGTGCTCGATGACGGCCGGCTGACCGATGGACAGGGCCGGACGGTCGACTTCCGCAATACGCTCATCATCATGACGTCGAACATCGGTGCCGAGATTCTGGTGAACCAGCCGGAAGGCGAGGACACCGAAGCCGTTCGCGATCAGGTCATGACCCTGGTTCAGGCGCGGTTCCGTCCGGAATTTCTGAACCGGCTCGACGAGATCATTCTGTTCCATCGCCTGAAGCGCAATCAGATGTCGGCCATTGTCGACATTCAGGTGGCGCGGCTCCAGAAGCTGCTCGACGAGCGCAAGATGAAGGTGGAGATGGACGACAAGGCGCGCGAATGGCTCGCCGACAAGGGGTATGATCCGGCCTATGGCGCGCGACCGCTCAAGCGCGTCATCCAGAAGAACCTTCAGGATCCCCTTGCGGAGTTGTCGCTCGAAGGCGCGATCAAGGACGGCGATACGGTGAACGTGTCCGCCAACGCCGACGGGCTCGTCATCAACGGGACGGCGGCTGCGAAGGCCGCGTGACGTCGGGTGGAATTGGGGACGGGATCGGGGAAAGGGTCCTTCGGTTTCCCGTCCGATCCCGCTTCTTTTGGACCATGCCGATCACGTCCGCCGCCTCGGGTGGTTTCGCGTAAGGCAATTATGGTGGAGGCAGGCTCTTCGAAACGGGAGGCACGCGCGTGCTCAAGGCAATTGGGCAAAAAAGAAGCGCGTCTCCCCCCAGGAGACGCGCCATCTTACCCGTAAAGGGTTCCCCTCACTACATGAGCGCTTATTTTTGAACCGACGCCATCCGGGTCGTAACCGGCGAACGTTGCATCAGTCCGTCGATGCGGTTGCGCTCTTTGTAGAAATTGGCCAGCTCTTTTCCGGTGAGCTGACGGCCGCGTGGAACGTGAATGGTCATCGGGTTGACGAACCGATTGTTGACCAGAACCTCGAAATGCAGATGCGGACCGGTCGACAGGCCGGTCGACCCGACGTAGCCGATCACCTGCCCCATTTGCACTTTCATGCCGGGCCGCAGACCGCGCGCGAAGCGCGCCAGATGGCTGTAAGCCGTCTTGTAGCCGTTGGCGTGCCGGAGGCGGATGTAGTTGCCGTTTCCACCCTTGCGCCGGGCTTCTTCGACGACGCCGCTGCCGGCAGCAAGGACAGGGGTGCCGGTTTTTGCCGCCCAGTCCGTGCCGGTGTGCATCTTGCGGTAGCCCAGGATCGGATGCTTGCGCATGCCGAAGGGTGAAGTGAAGCGCGCGCCTTTGACCGGTTTGCGCATCAGGAACTTCTTGGCGCTGTTGCCGTCCTTGTCATAGAAGTCGATTTCGCCGTCCGGCGTGCGGAAGCGGTAGTAACGCCGCGATTCGCCGCCGACGGTCATCGCTGTGAACAGTACATCGCCGAGCGCGCGTTCCTGACCGCTCTCGTCCTTTTCCAGACCGAAGAAGACTTCAAACGAATCGCCCGGATGCGTCGGACGCTTGAAATCCACATCGTAGGAGTGGATGCGCAGAAGCTTGGTGATCTGGTCGGAAGCTACGCCCTGATTGAGGGCGGAATGATAGAAACTCGTATAGAGCGAGGCGCGTTTCGGACGGATTGAGGTGCGCAGGTTCTTGGCGACCTTCAGCGTAATCGGCTCGTCGCTGCCGACATACTCGCCGCCCTCGTCGCGCGCCACCGTGACCTTGTGGGTCCCGCCGTCAAACAGGCTCACCTTCACCGGCTCCATCTGGCCGTCGTTCTTCGGTGCCGGCACGAGTGTGAAACGAACTTCCTGCCCGGCGTTGAGGTTCTTGGGCTTGAACACCGGCGCCATTGCGTCCGCGATGGCCTTGGCCTGCCAGCGCTCCGCTCCCGCATCCGCCAGGATGCTCATGAGCGTATCGCCCTTCTTGACCGTGACGGCCGTGGTTTCGCTGCCGTCGGCAACTTCGTCGACGCCTTCAAGGGTCTCAACGGTCTTTGATACGATTGTCGTGTTGGGCGGAAGTTTGCGTCGGAGGTCGGACGGTGAAGGCGTGTCGTCGGGATGGTATGCGGCGCGTTGTACGAGACCCGAAGGCTCGCTCTCAGGGTCGATCCCCGGGCGCATCGCGAACGGCTGCACCGCGAACAGGGCGTCACGTTCCGACATCAACTCGGTAATATCCCTCGCACCCAGCGCCAATCCGTCATTGGTCGGCAGAATACCGCCCTCCAGCTCATAGACCGAGATGCGCGCGTCCTGGCTGACATCGACCGGCACTTCGCCGTTGACGTTTTCGGCAACGGGCTTCGGGTTCGAATACAGCCTGAAGGGATTGAATGCGGGAATGTTCGAAATGTCGTCAGGCTGCGATGTGCCGAGGCGGGCGACGAGCCGGGCATAGGGCTTGATGCGGATATACTCGCGCTCGTTCCGCTTCTGCACCACGGTGTCGTGAATGATATGGCGGGTCGAGAGGCCTTCGGTGGTCGTCGGGATGCGGTCGCTCTTCTGTCCGGCCACGGACTGCAGCGCGGCTACGGGAAGCACCTTCTGGACCGGCTTCATGGCGGCAAGACCGGCATGGCGGATCGACGACACGATGCCGGTTCCGTTTTCCAGGTCCAGCGACGCATAGATGCACGATCCGATAACGCCGACGCCGACGACGGCGGCCAGGCACGTGCTGGCCAGCCATTTGATTCGCGTTGTCGCCCGTGAGTCGCCAGGTTCGGGAAGGAAGACGGCAGAAGAGGTGCGCTTCGGAGACGACAGATAAATCTGCGGCAGCGAACGCTTGCCGAACGGCACCAAGGCCTGACTCTGCGTTCGGCCTGACTTGCGGCGGCGTCTTTCCGTCAAAGTTGGGTATCCCCCGTCTTCGGTTGGTGTCCCGCAACCGGCTCTCGCAAGTGGCCAGTTTTCAAAGGGTAACCAACTGCCCCGAGTATGGTGTTAAACCGTCCCTCGTTCGAAGCCCGTCAATCTGCCGAGACGTCTGTACTGTGTCAACCTTCGGGAGGACACCCTGAGATGCCCGAAATCAGAAGTGATATTCAACAGAAGGCCGTCCCAAATCCCACAACGGACAAACAAACTTCCAATGACTTCACAGCTTCCAGAGACGCGTTAACAGAATGGCCTGAAAGCCGTTGCTCTTTTGTTAACGCGAAGATGCCCGCGCAATCAGGCAGGAATGTGACCAATTTGTAAGAAATCGTCTGTGTGGCAAGCGTTTAAGGCGCTCGCGGGCGGCGAATTCGGGCCCGTCGAGAGCGTGAATCGATTCGCTCAGATGAAGATGTCGAAATTTTTGCAGAATCTTTGCATCTGACGCTTGACCTTCCCGGATCGAATATGTATCTAAGAGCGGTTGCGCGGGCAAACTGCTTTGCCTGCGGTTTTGTTGTGTTCGCGCAGCAACCTCTTTTAACGAAGCGGGGCTAGCTCCGGGAAAAATGACCGGGCGATACGCTTCTGCTGCGTTGACTCCTGATGGTGCATTTGGTTCCATCAAGAGTTCGGGGCGTGGCCTTCGGGCGGCGTTTCGATGGCTCTTTGACAATGTGGATTGAAGAAAGAGAAACGCAGGCGGCGGAGTCCTGGCGCGTTCGCTGATTTGAGCCCTCGTGGTGCGAATTGGCGGACGAAACGAGACTTCGGCGGTCTTGCGTTTATCGACACCCATGGCGCGTTTTGTCCCTTGCGGACGAGACGCACATGAAAGTGTCGGGACTCGTCAAGAGTTTCGCAAGCGACCCCCTGGAGCATTCCCTCCAGGGTTTATGCCGGAATCAGAATTTCAAACTTGAGAGTTTGATCCTGGCTCAGAACGAACGCTGGCGGCAGGCCTAACACATGCAAGTCGAACGTGAAGCTGGAGCTTGCTCCAGTGGAAA
>JANQLP010000043.1 GCA_028280515.1 Hyphomicrobiales bacterium | reverse complement strand
TCGCGCTTTTCATTGAACGCTTCGCGATTGGTCTTTGATATCTCTCCCGCGACCGTCAGGATCACAGGTCCATCCGCTTCGGGTGCGCTTTGTGCGTGGACACCCGCCGTGGCGACCATGACCACAAGCGCAAGAAGCACGGCGCGAAAACAGCCCGCAAGATATCCTGTCATCTGATTGGCCCCTCTTAATCTTGTGACGGTCCATGAGCATAGTGCAGCCGGCCTGGCGATCCCACCCGTTCACGCGGGAAAACGCGACTTCACGTTCCGGTGTTGTCCCGCATCTCGGATTCTATGGCCATCGTTTCCGGAGTCCCAGCGCCAAACCGGGCGCGCGCTCAGGAGGAACCCATGACAATCCGCACCCTTTCACTGACTGCCCTCGCCGCCTCTTTCATGATGGCTGCGCCGCTGATGGCCGCCGACAAGATGAAAAAGGATGACGCCATGGCCAAGGACACAATGCAGAAGTCCGACACCATGATGAAGGACGACAAGATGGCCAAGGACACGATGGCAAAAGACGACAAAATGGCCAAGGACGCGATGATGAAAGACGACAAGATGGCTAAGGACACGATGATGAAAGACGACAAGATGGCCAAGGACGCGATGATGAAAGACGACAAAATGAAAAAGAACTAGTCGGGACGCTTGTTGTCGCGGGACGGACCGTCTGTACTGCGTACGGTCCGCCTGTGAGAGGCCCTGCCCGGTGCAGGGCCTCGCCACATTGAACGGGACTCCCGGAGCCAAGGGCCACGCATCCAAACGGACGGTCGAACCGTAGTACAAGCGAACGCGATGTGTGGCGGCGCCATTCCATGGTGTAATAGTGAGGTGTGCACTCAGTGCGCACGGCGTGCCACGCCATATATGGAGCAGAGCGAGTAATGCCCTGGACAAAACGGAACTTTCTCAAGCTTGTCGTTGGCGCGACGGCTTTTGCCGTTGTGGGGGCCGGACGCGCGGTCGCGGAGACCATTTCGAAAATCGTGCTGAGCGACGCTGAGTGGCGCAAGAAGCTCACCGCAGAGCAATACTACATCCTGCGCGAGGAAGGCACCGAGCGGCCGTTCACGAGTCCCCTGAACGACGAGAAACGCGCCGGAACCTACCATTGCGCCGGGTGCGATCTGGCGCTTTTCAGCAGCGAAACGAAGTATGACAGCGGCACCGGCTGGCCGAGCTTTTTCGATGTGATTCCGGAACGGGTTGGTACGAAGACCGACTACAAACTGTTCCTGCCGCGCACGGAGTATCACTGCGCACGTTGCGGCGGGCATCAGGGGCACGTGTTCAAGGACGGCCCCGAGCCGACCGGCCTGCGTTACTGCAACAACGGCCTTGCGCTGACGTTCAAACCGAAGACGGAGACCTCATCGTGAAAATGACAGATGGCCGAAACCGCATCTCAATGCGCGCCTGGTCGGTGCGACGTGCGACAAAATTGCTTCTGGCACCTGCGCTCGGCGCCGTTGCGCTGATGGGCGCAGCGACCGCGGATGCGGCGGAGAACAAGGCCACCGCCATCTTCGCCGGCGGGTGTTTCTGGTGTGTCGAGTCCGACTTCGACAAGGTGCCCGGCGTGATCAGCACCACCTCCGGCTATATCGGCGGTTCGGCGGAGACAGCGAACTACAGGGCCGTCACCAGCCGGCCTACGGGACACTACGAGGCAGTCCGCATTGTCTACGACCCTGAAAAAGTGTCCTACCGGCGGCTGCTGACTGTTTTCTGGCGCAGCGTCGACCCGACCGACGCCGGCGGCCAGTTCTGCGATCGAGGCGACAGCTACCGGACCGCCATATTCGTCAAGGACGACAAGGAGCGTGAAATCGCCCTGGCCACCAAGGAAAAGGCGGAAGGGGTGATTCGCAAGCCGATCGTCACGAAAATCGAAACGGCCGGCGCCTTCTACAAGGCCGAGGACTATCACCAAGACTACTACATACGGAACCCGGTCCGGTACAAGATGTATCGCTACGGCTGCGGCCGCGACCAGAAGGTCAAGTCACTGTGGGGGCCCGAGGCCCACGCCGGCATCAAACACTGACACTGAAGCACTGACAACTGACAGTGGCGGGCTCGCCCCCTCCCCTGAAGGCCAGCCAGAAAAAAGGCCCCCTCGAAGGGGGCCTTTTCATGTTCTACAGCACGGTTCCGTCAGCGGTCATGCGTGCTTCAGCTTGCTCCAGACCCGGCGCTTGGCGAGGTACAGCAAACCGGCGAGAATCACCAGATAGATCATGAACCGGAGGCCGACCCTGTGCCGTTCCTCGAGCTTCGGCTCGGCGGCCCACATCATGAAGGCGGAGACGTCTCTCGCGTAATTGTCGATCGTCGGCGGCGTGCCGTCCGTATACTCGACGCCCTCATCAAACAATGGTGGCGCCATGGCAATCTGGTGTCCGGGGAAGTACTCGTTGTAGCTCATACCCTCAGACATCTCCATGCCATCCGGTTCCGGCTTGTAACCGGTGAGCAGCGCGTAGAGATAGTCCGGACCGCCGACGCGGGCCTTGGCCATGAGTGAAAGATCCGGCGGATAGGCGCCGTTGTTCGCCGCACGCGCAGCCTCCTTGTTGGGGAAAGGCGAAACGAACCTGTCGGAGGGACGGCCCGGACGGTCGAACATCTCGCCATCCTCGTTCGGTCCGTCCAGAACCTCCACTTCGGCGGCAATCGCCTTCACTTCCGCTTCGCTGAACTCCGGACCGCCGGGTTCGCCGAGGTTGCGATAATGCAGCAGGCGCAAGCCGTGGCATACGGCACAGACTTCCTTGTAGACCTTGTAACCGCGCTGCAGTTGACCGCGGTCGAACAGGCCGAACGGACCGGAAAAGCTCCACGATTGAGACGGGATGGGTGGCGCCTCGCCCGCGGCGTACGACGCCGGCGCATGCATCGTCGCTGTGCCGAGGACCACTCCCGCGGCTACGAGGCCGACGCGGCTGAATGGTGATGCGAACATCTTCATAAATTTCTCTCCCATCACGCTCACTCCGCCGGCACCGGTTTTCGCCCTGCCATATCCACCGGCTTCTTGCCGAGCACGTCATCGGTGATACTGCCCGGCATGGCCGTCGGTTTCTCGATCCACCCCAGGACGGGCAAAATCACAAGCAGGAACAGGAAGTAGTACGCGGTCGAAATCCGGCCGAGCGTCAGATAGACACCAGCCGCTTCCTGAGCGCCGAGATAGCCGAGGAAAACGGTGTTCACGAAGAACAGAAGCAGGAACCACTTGAAGATCGGACGATAGCGCGCCGAACGCACTTTCGATGTATCGAGCCACGGCAGGAAGAAGAGGACGATGATCGACCCGAACATCGCGATCACACCCATCAGCTTGTCCGGGATCGCTCGAAGGATCGCGTAATACGGAAGGAAGTACCATTCCGGCACGATATGCGGCGGCGTCACGAGCGGATCGGCCTCGATATAGTTGTCCGGATGCCCGAGGAAGTTCGGCGCGTAGAACACCAAGGCCGCGAACAGGATCACGAACATGGACATCGCGAACCCGTCCTTGATCGTGTAGTACGGGTTGAAGGAGATCGCATCCGATTTGGTCTTGATCTCGATCCCGGTCGGATTGTTGCTGCCGGGCACGTGCAGCGCCCAGATGTGCAGGATCACAAGACCGGCGATCACGAACGGCAGCAGATAGTGCAGCGAGAACAGCCGCGTAAGCGTCGGCCCGCCAACCGAGAAACCGCCCCAGATCCACTCCACGATCGTTGTGCCGAGGCCTGGTATAATGGCGTCGAGCGACGAGAACAGGTTGGTGATCACCGTCACCGCCCAGAAGCTCATCTGACCCCAAACCAGCGAATAGCCCATGAAGGCCGTCGCCATCATGACAAGGAAGATCAGCACGCCGATGATCCACAAGACCTCGCGCGGCGCCTTGTAGGAGCCGTAATACATGCCGCGCGCGATATGAATGTAGACCGCAAAGAAGAACAGCGACGCTCCGTTGAAATGCATGTACCGCAACAGCCAGCCCCAGTTCACATCGCGCATGATGTGCTCGACGCTGTCGAATGCCATGGATTCCTGCGGAATGTAGTGCATGGCAAGCACAATGCCGGAGAGCATCTGAACGGCGAGACAGAATGTGAGAATACCGCCGAACGTCCAAAGGTAATTCAGATTCCGAGGCGTTGGAAAATCGTTGAACTGGTCATGCATCATCCGCATGACCGGGAGCCTGTCATCCATCCATTTCGCGATGGCGGAGTTCGGCTTGTAACTTGATGCGTGTGCCATAAAAGCCTCTATTCGCTCAAACGGGCCTAGCCGATCTTGATCTTGTTATCGGAGATGAATTCGTAAACGGGAATTTCGAGGTTACGGGGCGCCGGACCTTTGCGGATACGTCCGGCCGTGTCGTAGTGCGACCCGTGGCACGGGCAGAACCAGCCGTCGAATTCACCCTTTTCGTCGCCGATCCTCTGTCCCTTGGGAATGCAGCCCAAGTGGGTGCAAATTCCGATGAGGACCATCCAGTTCTCGTGCTTTTGCGCGTCACCCTGGCCGGTCGCGACACGATTGAGATCGGTCGCCGGCGGCTCGCCGTCCAGATTGTCGTTGCGGGCGACCGGATCGGGCAACTGATCCATCTCGACCGCCTTGGCCGCCTCGATCTCTTCCGGCGTGCGGTGGCGGATGAAAACCGGCTTGCCGCGCCATGACACGGTGATCGACTGACCAACCGGTATGGGAGAGAGGTCTACTTCGATCGTCGCCAGCGAAAGGGCCGACGCGTCGGGATTCATCTGATCGATAAATGGCCATAGGGCCGCCGCGCCGCCGACGGCTGCAAACGACCCCGCTGCGATGGTCATGAAATCCCGACGGGTGGGTTCGGTTTTCTTATTGGCCAAAGCGCCGCTCCTTCCTAACTGACCATTTTCCGGACAAAGCCATCACCAAAATAAAACCGGTGCGAAACCGGCAAGACAGCCGCTTGCCGAATCCGGCAACCGGAAAATGAGCTGGTAACCCCCCTGGTCCATCTCGCAGCCGGTGCAATGTCGTTGTTTAACTTGCTGCAAGTATGGACATGATTTTCCACTTTTTTGCACCCTTGCGCGCGAATGTCCAGATACGTGACGGGTAAATTTATCCCATTGCGGCAGTGCGCCGCGCGGTGTAGATCGCGCGGGAAAGCGCCGCACTGAAGCTGGTCAAATCCCGATCCATGATTCTCGCACTTTACCAGCCGGACATCCCACAGAACACAGGAGCCCTGTTGCGTCTTGGCGCCTGTTTGGACGTCGCTGTGCACATCATCGAACCGGCTGGCTTCGATGTCAGTGACCGGACGCTGCGTCGGTCGGGCCTTGACTATATTCGACATGCACGGATCGTCCGTCACATCTCATTCGAAGCGTTCGATACATGGCGTATAACGAATACGCATCGCCTTATCCTTCTGACCACAGCTGCGTCAATTGCACACACTGACCTCACCTACCAGCCGGGTGACATCCTGATGCTGGGCCGCGAGAGTGCAGGGGTGCCGGACGACGTGCATGCGGTGGCGGATGAGCGCGTCCGCGTGCCCATGGCCGAAGGTCGCCGGTCCCTCAACGTCGTGACGGCGGCGGCGATCGTTCTCGGCGAAGGCCTGCGGCAGACCGGCGGGTTTGCCGACATGCCGGAACGCGTCTAGAGCAAAATCCGATTAGGTTGACTCACCCTGTTTCAACCTAATCGGATAAATTTGCTCTATATCTTTAAGTGTTAGAGCATCTTTATGCGTTC
>JANQLP010000040.1 GCA_028280515.1 Hyphomicrobiales bacterium | reverse complement strand
CTTCGGCGCTCTCGGGCAGGATGGCAAGTGAAAGATCGCTCATGGCCGTTGCGAGCGATTAGCACTGAGATCGCCTTCGGTCTACCACGGTTGTTGCGGAGCGATCGTTGTCGTCCGGCTGGTCCTCGTCTTGCTGTGTGTACGCCGCGCACGATGCCCGTTCGTCGGACGATCTCCGGGCTTGGGCACCCGAGCCTGCGGCATCGCCGGACGAGAATCCCATCCAAATCGACAAAGAAGAGATTAAAGGGCGTCGACCAATACCTACATTGGCTCGAGCAGAGGAGAGCATGCATGGGTCTGTTGGTCGAAGGTGTGTGGAAGGACCGCTGGTACGACACCGCGGAGAGCGGCGGCCGCTTCGTCCGCACCGAGTCGACCTTCCGGCATTGGGTGACACTTGACGGCCGGCCCGGACCTTCCGGCGTGGGCGGCTTTGCGGCCGAGCCCGAGCGTTATCACCTCTATGTCTCGCTCGCCTGCCCATGGGCCCACCGCACGCTGATCCTGCGCAAGCTGAAGCAGCTTGAAAACGTGATCTCGGTATCGGTGGTCTCCCCGCATATGGGCAGCACGGGCTGGACCTTCGAAACCAGCGAGGGCTCGACCGGTGACGCCGTCAACGGCGCACCGACGCTCGCCGACATCTATCGCCTTGCCGACCCGCGGTTCACCGGCCGCGTCACGGTGCCGGTGCTGTGGGACAGATCGCGGCGGACGATCGTCAGCAACGAGTCCTCCGAGATCATCCGCATGCTGAACGCGGCTTTCGATGTCTTCACCAAGGTGCGGACCGATTACTATCCCCCGGCATTGCGCGCCGAAATCGACGAGATCAACGCGCTAGTGTACCCCGCCATCAATAATGGGGTCTATCGCGCCGGATTCGCCACGACACAGAAGGCCTATGAGGAGGCGTTCCACGCACTGTTCGCTGCGCTCGACGCGCTCGAGCGGCGGCTGGCGGACCAACGCTATCTCGTCGGGAGCATGCTGACCGAAGCGGATATCCGTCTGTTCACGACTCTGATCCGCTTCGATGCCGTCTATTTCGGCCATTTCAAATGCAACCTGCGCCGCATCGCCGACTACCCGAACTTGTCCAACTATGTGCGCGACCTCTATCAGACGCCGGGTTTCGCCGAGACCGTCGATCTCGACCAGACCAAGCGCCACTATTACGCGAGCCACCGTCAGATCAATCCGACCGGCGTCGTTCCGCTCGGCCCCGCCCTCGATTTCTCGGCGCCCCACGACCGCGGCCGCCTCGCGCAATAGTGCATGGTCCCGAAAGGCCGCAGGACCTTCCCGATCAGATCATGCGACGACACAGAGAGAAACGGAGCGCGATTGTGAGCCCAAACGTGAAGAATGCGATGCTCTAGAGCTGCGCCGGCAATACGCGGTCCGGGGGGCGATGCCCGTCCATAAAAGTCTGGATATTGATGATGACCTTCGTGCCCATGTCGACGCGCCCTTCGATCGTCGCCGAGGCCAGATGCGGCAGCAGCACGACCTTGCCGGCGCGCGCCAACCTTGTCAGCTTCGGGTTCACCTCAGGCTCGTGCTCGAACACGTCGAGACCTGCGCCGGCGAGCTCGCCGCTCTCGATCATGCGCACCAGCGCATTCTCGTCGATGACCTCGCCGCGCGCGGTGTTGACGATATAGGTCTCCGGCTGCAGGAGCTTGAGCCGCCGCGCCGAGAGCAGGTGGTAGGTCGCGGGCGTATGCGGGCAATTGACCGAGATGATGTCCATGCGCACCAGCATCTGGTCGAGGCTTTCCCAATAGGTCGCCTCCAGCGCCTCTTCGATCTTGGGCGGGACGCGGCGGCGATTGTGGTAGTGCACCTGCAGCCCGAATGCGCGGGCGCGGCGCGCGACCGCCTGCCCGATCCGTCCCATGCCGATGATGCCGAGGCGCTTGCCCGAGATGCGGTGCCCCAGCATCCAGGTCGGGGTCCAGCCCGTCCACGGCTTGTCTTCTTCGGTCATCACCGCGGCGCCTTCGGCCAACCGGCGCGGAACCGCGAGGATCAGCGCCATGGTCATGTCGGCGGTGTCCTCGGTCAGGACGCCCGGCGTGTTGGTGACCGTAATGCCGCGCTGGAGCGCAGCCCCGACGTCGATATTGTCGACGCCGTTGCCGAAATTGGCGAGGAGCTTCAGCCGTTCCCCGGCATGCCCGAGCGCATGCGCGTCGATCCGGTCGGTGACCGTCGGCACCAGCACGTCGGCATAACCCATTGCCTCGGCAAGCTCGGTATTGCTCATCGGCTTGTCTTCGACGTTAAGGCGCGTGTCGAACAGCTCTCGCATGCGCGTCTCGACGCTGTCCGGAAGCTTGCGGGTCACGACCACAACCGGTTTCTTGCGATTCGGCATGTTCCAGTGTTTCCTTGCTCCACAGTGCCGCAGCGCCGCGAAGTCACCGCCTTTTTCGGTACTTTCAGCCCTCTTTAACCGACATCGCGGACACTGGATGCCCACGGTTCGGGCGATCCAAGGCGGAACCGCAACGGTTCTTCTCTATCAGATGGCCGGGATAACACAATGCGCCACAGCCGGCTGTCACGGTCCTTGACGCGCGCGTCGCAAAGCGCCGGCGCGGCACGCGGCTTCGACCCGGCCGCCGTCCGCAGGATCGGGAGCGGGGTCATTGCCCGCGGGCTTTTGCCGCTGGTGCTGATCGCGCTGCTTGCCTGCGTCGGCACTGCGGTGCCGTCAGCGGCAAGGGATCTTCCCGTCGGGTCCGAGAGCGGCTTGCCTGTGCCGCGCTTCGTCAGCCTGAAGGCGAACCGCGTCAATGTGCGGGCCGGCCCCACCATGAACCATCAGGTCATCTGGGTCTTCACGCGAGCCGGTCTTCCCGTGGAGATCACTGCGGAATTCGAGAACTGGCGGCGCGTGCGCGACTGGGAGGGGGCCGAAGGCTGGGTCTACCACTCTTTGCTGTCGGGCCGTCGCTCCGCCTTCGTCGCCAAGCGCAAGGGAAGCGCGAAGCTGGTTCCTCTATATGATTCCGCCGACGCCGAAAGCACAGTAAAAGCAAAGCTCGAGCCGGGTGTGCTCGGCCTCGTCAGGGGGTGTGACGGCACGCACTGCCGGATCATAGGCGACGCGTTCGACGGATTCATCGCGCAGGAACGCCTCTGGGGCGTCTATCCGGGCGAGACGATCGACTGACGTGGTACGAAATGCCCTCGCAGCAGCGGCGGCAGGTCAGGTGCCTTTCGGCTTGAGCCTCACCACCACATCGACCCGGGATATCTCGTATCCCTCCGGCACCGGCGGGAGCGAATCGACGCCGGTCGCGACCGTCGGAATGTCGACCAGTTCGTTCCTGTCTTCGATGAAGAAGTGGTGGTGGTCGGAGACATTCGTGTCGAAATATGTTTTCGAACCGTCTACCGCGACCTGACGCAACAGACTCACCTCGGTGAACTGGTGCAACGTGTTGTAGACCGTTGCGAGCGACACCGGCACACGGGCCCGCGTTGCTTCTTCGTAGAGCATTTCCGCCGTCAAATGACGATGGCCGCGGCCGAACAGAATCCAGCCCAAGGCCATCCGTTGCAGTGTCGGTCGCAAACCGACACTGCGGAGCATCGACTTCACGTCATGCCAGGGGCAACCGGTGAGGTCGTATGGACCACGTGCCCCAGCCTGGGGCTGCAATCCGGAACCGTCGAACGGGGGTAAAACGGCGCGCATCTATTTTTTGAACCAGACCCTTATGAGACGAAGTAGTGATTTATTGTACCGCGACCCGCACCTTATTGCAACTGCCTCGCAATCTTGTTTTGATTCGCCTGCTGAGAGAAATTCGTAAGCCCGTCCGCGGGATGGGCGTGTTTAACCGGGCGGTTGCCTATGTTAGGGAAGCGCCTTAGAGGTTTTCACCGATCTGGTGTTTCCTTCTCTGACGCTCCGACCCCGGACCGTCAGAGAAGGAACACTAGCTAATCCGATGCTGCGTGATGCGACACCAACACAATGAGACGGGCTCAAGCGTTGGTGCCGTATCTCTAGGGCAGGGCGCCAAAACCGAGTTGACGAAACGATGACTGAGCATGATGCCGGCGTTGCCGGAAAAACTTGCGGCCAGGCCGCGGATTCGGGAATGCGAGGGCCACAGGGAATGCACAATCGCCGGTCGAGCTTCGAGTATGAGGACTTGCTTGCCTGCGGCCGAGGTGAGCTTTTTATCGAAGGACCTCAGCTCCCCCTCCCGCCCATGCTCATGTTCGACCGCATTGCCGAGATCGACGACAGGGGCGGTGAGCACGGCAAGGGGTTGGCACGGGCCGAGCTCGAGGTCACACCGGAACTCTGGTTCTTTCCCTGCCACTTCAAGGGGGATCCCGTCATGCCCGGCTGCCTGGGCATCGATGCCCTCTGGCAGCTTCTGGGTTTCTTCCTCGGCTGGCTCGGCGCTGCGGGGAAGGGGAGGGCACTCGGCCTCGGCGAGCTCAAATTTTCAGGACAGGTTCTTCCGACGGTCAAGAAGGTCGTGTACGGCATCGACATCAAACGCGTCGTGCGCTCCAAGCTCGTGCTCGGGATTGCCGACGGCTGGTTGTCGGCCGACGGGTCGGTGATCTATCGTGCATTCGACCTCAAGGTCGGGTTGTTCCGCGGCGAAGAGATGCAGCCGGACCCGGCCTGAACGGCCGGCGGTTGTTTTTTGTTGTTCATTGGGGGAACCGGTTAGTCCGACAGCTACAGGAAACAACAAAATGAGACGTGTCGTCGTCACCGGAATGGGCATCGTCTCGTGCATCGGCAATAACACCCAGGAGGTGTTGGCGAGCCTGCGCGAGGCGAAATCCGGAATCTCGCGATCTGACGGTTATGCCGAACTCGGCTTTCGCAGTC
>JANQLP010000230.1 GCA_028280515.1 Hyphomicrobiales bacterium | reverse complement strand
CGGCTCCATCTTCGCCCATTGGGCGTCAGTCAGTACGAATCGGTCCATCCGAAGCTTGAATCACATTCAAGCTCAAACGTGAATCCCCACAGACCTTAGTCGAGGCGTTCGACCTTAGCTGCCTGGTCGGGAATCTCCCGGACCCTGTAGGTGGCGTTGTCACACACGAGCGTCCAGACCGGTTCGTCCGGTTTGGACGCTTTTTCGTCACGGGTCGCACTCTTCGGCTGGTCGCATTTGTACCCTTGCGTGCGGATGTGCGCCGCGATGATCCCGGGCGGTTTCTCACTGTCATCTGCGGCGAGAACGCGCGCCGGTCCATCCATCGGTGCACCTGACGCAAACAGGACAAAGGCCGCCAGAAGCAGGGACGAGTTCAATACGATCCGATGAAAGACTGAAATTGCTGTGTGCATGATGTGTCCGCTTCTCCAGAGATGCGACGAAGTCTAACAGCCGCACTTCACGTTTTAAACGACGAAGGTGGAACGCACGTGAGGACCGATGGAGAATGCGACAGTTGTCAGTCCGGTGCGGATCGTGCGACATGGCGGCAACTTGGATAATCGGGCAGGGGGAGGCCAATGGGCACGACCATCGACATTGAAACAACCGACGGACACAAGCTGACGGGCTATCGCGCGGAGCCCTCGGGAGACCCGCGCGGGGGCCTCGTCGTGATCCAGGAGATTTTCGGCGTGAACAGTCACATCCGCGCCGTTGCCGACGGGTTCGCGGCGGAAGGCTATGTCGCGCTGGCCCCGGCCATGTTCGACCGCGTCGGACCCGGCATTGAACTGGGCTATTCGCCGGAGGACGTGGAGAAGGGCCGCGAGATTCGCGCCCGGATCGAATATGACGACGCGGTGCGCGACATGGGCGCGGCCGTCTCGGCTCTTGCCGGGTTGCCGGTCGGTGTCGTGGGCTACTGCTGGGGCGGGTCGCTCGCATGGAGCGCGGCGACTCGTTTAGACGGCCTGAAAGCCGCGGTTGGCTACTATGGCGGGTTCATTCCGGAAATGGCGGACGAGACACCGCGCCATCCGGTGATGCTCCATTTCGGCGAGAGCGATGAATCGATCCCGCTCGAGGGCGTGGACAAGGTTAAGGCGGCGCATCCCGATGTGCCGATATACCTTTATGCCGCAGGACACGGCTTCAATTGTGAACAGCGCGGTTCATACGACGAAGCAAGCGCCAGGCTGGCGCGTGAACGTACGCTCGCGTTCTTTGCCGAGCATCTCGCGGGCGCGTAAAAAACGCCCCGCCAGCGTGTGGCGGGGCGCATTGTTGAAAGGTCTGGGCCCGTCTGAGCGAGCCCGGACTTGGTTCAGGCGGCCCGAACCCGCTCGATGAACTGGTCCACCTTGGTTTTCAGCGTCTCGGATTGCTGCGAGAGCTCACCGGCTGCCGAGGTGACCTGGCTCGAGGCCGTACCGGACTCCTGCGCGGCCTGCGTGACTCCGGAGATGTTCTCGGTGACCTCGGTGGTTCCGGCCGCGGCCTCCTGGACGTTGCGCGAAATCTCCTGGGTTGCCGAGCCTTGCTCTTCCATCGCCGCCGCGATCGCCGTGGACGTTTCGTCCAGTTCACGGATGACGTTTGAAATGCCGGTGATGGAGTCGACCGCTTCGCGGGTCTTTGCCTGAATCTCGGCAATCTGACCGTTGATGCTCTCGGTCGCCTTTGCCGTCTGGCTGGCGAGTTCCTTCACTTCGCCGGCGACAACCGCAAAGCCCTTGCCGGCTTCCCCGGCCCGTGCCGACTCAATGGTGGCATTCAACGCCAGCAGGTTGGTCTGCTCGGCAATCTCGGAGATCATGCTGACCACTTCGCCGATGCGGTTGGCGGTCTCGGCCAGACTGTCGACCTGCGACCCGGTCACGTCAACCGTCTCCACGGCCCGTTTTGACACTTCTGATGCTTGCGACATCCGTTGATTGATCTCGTCGATCGAGGCAGCCATTTCTTCGGCCGCCGCGGCAACGGTCTGCACGTTCGCCGATGCCTGCTCCGAGGCGCTGGCGACCGCGACCGCACGGTTGTTGGTCTGCTCGGAAATGCCCTGCATCGCCTGCGCGGTCGTGTTGAGTTCCGCCGATGCTGACGAAACCGTATCGATGACGCCACCGACACTGGACTCGAAATCGTCCGCCATCTCGTTCATCACCCGGCGCTGCTCTTCAGCGGCGCGTTCTTTCTGCCGCTCTTGCTCGGCTTCAAGCTCCTTGGCCTTGATGGTGGTTTCGCGGAATGTGCCATAGGCCTTGGCCACAGCACCGACCTCATCGTTGCTGTAAACGCGGACCTCCTGCGTCGTGTCGCCTTTCGTCAGCGCATCGATGCCGGTGACGATTTCGCGCAACGGCCGAATGACCGAGCGCTTCACGAGCATATAGCCGGATACCGAACCGATGATGAGAGCGGCGACGGAAAGAATGGCGATCAGTTTCAGCGCAAGCCGCTCGTCGGCTTCTGCTGTGAGCGCGGCCTTCGCGGTGAAGCCTTCGACCTTGATCAGCATTTCTTCAAGGGCGTGGTTCAGGTGCTCCTCCTCCTCGGCGATCGTGTCGAGAAGGCCGCCGATCTGGTCAAAGCGGTTCGCGCGCAACGCGTCGAAAACTTCCGCGCCGTGCTTGTTGAAGTCCTTGTGCTCGGTCGCGATCTTGTCGAGCTTGTTCGCAGTCTCTTCAAAGAGCTTTCGTCCCTCGTCCGTCGCCGCGCCTGCCAGCGCCGTCTTGGCGAGCTTCTGGGCGATCGCGATTTCCTCGTCGACTTTTGCACCGAAA
>JANQLP010000226.1 GCA_028280515.1 Hyphomicrobiales bacterium | reverse complement strand
CGGAAACCCTCACGGGACGGGCGGCTTTGCACCAATCCCGGCGCAAAGGCCCTTGCCCGTACGCGTCAGGTACGCGCCACGGGCCTTTACTTGATCTTGTCGCAAAATCGCTCCGTCAGAATGGCTCCGATTTAGCTGAATAGGCTCTAGCGCCTGACGCAGGCATCGATTGTTTCAGCCCTGTATCAATTGTATGAGCCCGCCAGGATGCGGGAACCCCTCAAGCATCTGAAAACAATAAGCAATCCAATACAGTTTGTTTCATGGGTTTGACGGATCGGATGCCGCTCCCAAATACCTCTCCATAGCAAACGGCGACAACGGCCAACGGTCCTGATCGCCAGTGCAGGCGCCTTTCGCGAGAGGCCTGGACCCTCGCGGACTGGCTTGAGGATGGAGAGAGAGAATGAAGAAGATCGCATTGACCCTTGGCGCAGCCGTTGTCGCCCTTACGGCCGTTAACGCTGTTGCCACCGACGCCCATGCGGGCGGCAAGAAAGGCCTCCACTTCGGATGGCACAAGCCGTGGCACGGCGCCCATTTCTACGGCCCGAAGTACCACTGCTTCTGGAAGAGGAAGAAGTTTTTCACGCCGAAGGGCTGGTACTGGAAAAAGGTCCGGATCTGCAAGCCGTTCCACTGGTCCTACTAGTTTGACGATGTCCGTCGATCGAATGCCGCCCCTCCGAACGGAGCGGGCGGCAATTCGGCGCTGGCGGCTGGCGTATGCCGGTTATTAGACAAAAGTATAATGCGGCGGGGGGTTTAAGATATTTCGCGACAGCCCTATCTAATCGCAGTTGGCGACGCGCTATTTGGGCAGGGGCGTTTCCGATACGACAGACATACGCGGCCGGAAAGTGGATGGAGGATCCATGGCACGGGTGGAGCATGTTCTCGTCGTCTCGGACGAGCCTGAATTGCGGAAATTGGTCGGGGGCTTTCTCGAACGAAGCGGGTATCGCGTAACGAGCGTCGATTGCGGGAAGCTGATGCGCCGCGTCGTGACGCGCGAGCCTGTGGATATCGTCGTTGTCGATATCGAGCTTCCGGGCGAGTGCGGCATTGCACTGACCCGCTTTCTCCATGAACACACACAGACCGGTATCGTTGCGCTGACCGCGTCCGATACGTCCGTCGACCGTATCGTGACGCTGGAAGCCGGGGCTGACGACTGTCTGGCCCGGCCGGTGGACCTGCGTGAACTCCTGGCGCGCACAAAGGCCGTGACGCGCCGCATCGGCATTGCACGTGCCGCGATGTCCGCGGGCGCTGTTGCCGACCGCGAAACGATCCGCTTCGGCGAATGCGAACTCGACCTGGCCGCGCACCGGCTCGTCGACGGCAACGGGCAGGAGATACGGCTGACGGCGATGGAATATGCCCTGCTGCGGGCCTTCGCCGAGCATCCCGGCCGTGTTCTGAACCGCGATGAGCTGGCCGAACTCGCCCACAACCGCGACTGGTCTCCCTTCGACCGCAGCCTCGACATTCGCATTTCCCGCCTGCGCCGCAAGATCGAACCGAACCCGTCCCGGCCGCAAATCATCAAGACCGTGCGCGGGGTGGGTTATCGATTTCAGTCCGACACGGAGAGTTACTGCACCTAGAGCCTATTCGGGTAAATCGGAGCCATTCTGACGGAGCGATTTTGCGACAGGATCAAGTAAAGGCCCGTGGCGCATACCCGAGTGTACGGGCGAGGGCCTTTGCGCCGGAAT
>JANQLP010000152.1 GCA_028280515.1 Hyphomicrobiales bacterium | reverse complement strand
AAACCGGCGGGCTTGTCCCGGAAGACCCGATTGACACGGGCGATGGCCTGCATCAACCCATGGCCATGCATCGGCTTGTCGATATACATCGTGTGCATGCAGGGCGCGTCGAAGCCAGTGAGCCACATGTCCCGGACGATCACGATCTTGAGCTGATCGGCAGGGTCGCGCGCACGCTTTGCCAGTAGGTCCCGGCGCGCCTTACCGCCGAGGTGGCGCTGCCACTCCTTCGGATCGGCGGGGGAGCCGGTCATTACGATTTTGATGACGCCGCTCTCGTCATCATCGCTTTGCCAGTGCGGGCGAATCTTAACGATCTCGTCGTACAGCGCCACGCAGATGCGACGGCTCATGCACACGATCATGGCCTTGCCGTCCATCGCCTGCACCCGGTCCTCGTAGTGCCGCACCAAATCCTCGGCCACCAGGGCCAGGCGGCTCGGCGTGCCCACGACGGCCTCGATGTTCGACCATTTGCGTTTCAGACGCTCCTGTTCATCGAGGGCTTCTTCTTCGGTCAACTCGGCGATTTCGTCGTCGATCAGGGCGCGGGTATCCTCATCGAGTTCGATTCGTGCGAGGCGGCTCTCGTAGTAGATCGGCACTGTTGCCCCGTCCTCGACGGCGCGGTTGATGTCGTAGACGTCGATGTATTCGCCAAAAACGGCAGGCGTGTTTACGTCGTCCTTCTCAATTGGCGTGCCGGTAAAGCCGATAAAGGAAGCGTTTGGCAAGGCATCGCGCAGATATTTGGCAAAGCCATAGGCCATCGCGCCGGTCGTGCGCGCGACCTTGGCCCTAAAGCCGTACTGGCTGCGGTGCGCCTCGTCGGCAATGACCACGACATTGTGCCGGTCCGTCAGTACCGGGTAGTCACTCTCCCCTTTCGCAGGCGAGAACTTCTGAATGGTCGTGAAGATCACCCCACCGGAGGGACGGCTCAGCACCCGCTGCAAATCCTCGCGGCTTTCGGCCTGCTGCGGGGTCTGGCGCAGCAAGTCCTTGCACAGGCTGAAGGTGCTGAAGAGCTGGTCGTCGAGGTCGTTGCGGTCGGTGATGACTACGATGGTGGGATTGGCGAGGGCAGGATCGGCCACGATCCGCCCGGCATAAAAGGCCATCAGCAGGCTTTTTCCGGACCCTTGCGTGTGCCAGATAACCCCGATGCGCCGGTCGCCGTCAGGCTTCGAGGCTTGAACCGTCTCCTCGACCGCATGGCGCACGGCATGGAACTGGTGATACCCGGCCACGATCTTGACCAGGCCGGAGCTGGCATTGGCAAAGACCGTGAAGTCCCGGATCAGGGACAGGAAACGGGATTTTTCGAAGACACCTTCCAGCAGCGTGCCAAGCTCGGGCGATCCCTTGGGCGCGATCTCGCGCCCGTCCACGGTGCGCCAGGGCATGAAACGCTCAATGTCGGCGGTCAGCGAGCCGATACGCGCCTGCACGCCGTCGGAGGTCACGAGGACCGCGTTGGTGCGAAACAACGCGGGGATTTGATCCTTATAGGTCTGGAGCTGGTTGAACGCGCCTTCCAGGGTGGCGTTTTCGTCGCCGGGGTTCTTAAGTTCGATAACTCCAAGCGGAAGGCCGTTGACGAACACCACCACGTCCGGGCGGCGGTTGCTCTGGTGCTCGATCACCGTGAACTGATTGACGGCCAGCCAGTCGTTGCTTTTCGGGTTCTCGAAGTCGATCAGCCAGACCTTGTCCCCGCCGATGCTGCCGTCCTCGCGCGGGATTTCCACGTCCACGCCTTCAACGAGCATCCGGTGCAGACGGCGGTTCTCCTCGACCAGCGAGGGCGTTTCAGTCTGTTGGAGCTTCTTGAGCGCCTCTTCCAGGGCCTCGGGCGGCAAGTGCGGGTTGATCCGGGAGAGCGCCGCGCGCAGACGCTCAAAGAGGATCACCTCGCCATAGCTGGCCCGCTCGGGCGAGGGCCCCTCCGGCGCGATGTCCGGACCGTGCAGAACCGCATAGCCGAGGCCCTCCAGCCAGGAGAGCGCCGCATCTTCGACGTGGTTTTCCGTGAGCTTCGCGTTCATGCGACCGCCTCTACGAGCTTCTCGGCGTCCCGGAGGCGGATTTCGCCGGACATCAGCCTGGGCAGGAGTAGGTCACGAGTTTGAGCGAGGGTTCGGGATTCAAGTGAGCTTTCCACGGTTCTTCGTAGGAGCGGTTCGACTAGCTCCGAAAAGGCGAGAAGTATCTCTTCCCCGGGATGTATAAGTTCGAACGTGTCGATGTCCGATTTCCCAAGGTGAATAACAGTTGTTCCGACCTTTCCGCGTTCGAAACAGGCAAGCGGTTCCTTAAGCGCCTCCGCCAGAAACGACGTAGGCGCACTGGAAAGTGGTTCAAAATGACAGACTCGCTGGTTCAACCAAGACCGGGGGCCTTTCCAGATGTGAAGACGGAATTCGCCGTCCATGCCTACTACAATATCGCCGGGTTCGATTATATGTCCCTTCGGATGCTTCTGTTCCGTGCATACGCCGGGTTCATGCGTTGCCAAATCCCTGATACGTATCAGCGGCAACCCGAGTTGTTGCGTATTGAACTGCTTTGACGAGAATGGTGCTCCGTAAACAACATTCGCAAATTCATAGACGCTTCGCGTCTCCCACCCCTCCGGCTTATCGTCATCATCAAGGGCATCAGGAAAGAGGTCCCAGAGGTCCGGGGCGAGGTAGGGCTCTCCGCCTTCGGCCTTGGCGCGCGTGGGGCCGAAATCCACAAACCAGTCCTTGAAGATCGCCCGCGCAAGGGCCTCCAGGGTTTCGTTGGTCTGGCGGTTCAGCTCGATCTTGTCGTCGAGAGCACCAATGATACTAACTATTGCGTCTTGCTCTTGGCGAACTGGAAGCCTTACAGGAAACTCTCGAAAGTAAGTTAAATTAGTCTTTGGAACACCAGTGATCGTACTGTCTCTTATGACTTTATCGACACTCTCTTTTTGTGAGACGTAGTAGTAGACAAAAAGGGGGTTTGCACGGCTTTTATCGACACGCAGCCGCATCTGATTTGAAGAAAGAATATATCTCTCGTACGGGCTATCCTCTGGAACGATACCTGTTTGGCCTATTGTTCCTTTTTTTGTAAAGACAATGTCTCCAGGTAAAACCTCACTGCGAGACAAACGCTCCGCTGTTTCTAACGAAACAAAAGCAAAATCCTTCGCGGAAAACCGCGTAACTCCGAGTGATAGGTTTGTTCCTCGGATAACCGGAATTCCATGCTCAACGTAATCGGAGGCGGGCAAGTTAGAGCCGAATGGGCCATCAACGAAGCCCTGTGGACCGTCGGCTATCTCACCAAGGGTAGTATTCGTCCACTCACCCATCGACCACAACTCCTTCCAGCTTTGCCTGGATTAGCGCGCCAAGCTCCTCGCCTTCCGCAAGCTGCTCGTCCAGTTTCTCTTTCAGAGCCGCAAAGCGCTCCGGGAACGGCACGTCGTCCTCTTCGGCAGCGACCGCGCCGACATAGCGGCCGGGCGTCAGGACATGGCCGTGGGACCTGATCTCCTCCAGACTCGCCGCCTTGCAGAAGCCGGGCACATCTCCATAGGTTCCGGCCTTCGCCTCCCCGCGCCAGGCGTGGTAGGTGCCTGCGATCTTCGCGATGTCCTCGTCCGAGAACTCTTTTCGGGTGCGGTCCACCATGTGGCCGAGCTTGCGGGCGTCGATGAAGAGCACCTCGCCGCGCCGGTTGCGGAATTTGTGGTTTTTCTTGTCGCGGGCGAGAAACCAGAGACAGGCCGGAATCTGCGTTGAGTAGAAGAGCTGACCCGGCAGGGCGATCATGCAGTCCACCACATCGCCCTCGACCATCGCGCGGCGGATATCGCCCTCGCCGGACTGGGCGGAGGACATGGAACCATTGGCCAGCACCACGCCCGCGGTGCCCGTGGGTGCCAAGTGATGCAGGATGTGCTGGAGCCAGGCGTAGTTCGCGTTGCCGACCGGCGGCACGCCGTATTTCCAGCGGGCGTCCTCGCGCAGGCGCTCGCCGCCCCAGTCGGAGACGTTGAAGGGCGGATTGGCGAGGATCACATCGGCCTTGAGATCGGGGAGTGCGTCCTTGTGAAAGCTGCCCTCGTTGTTCCACTGGATGTCGGCGTCGATGCCCCGCACGGCCAGATTCATCTTGGCCAGCCGCCAGGTGGTGTAATTGCTCTCCTGGCCGTAGATGGCGATGTCGCCGATGCGCCCGCCGTGCTCTTCGACGAAGCGCTCAGACTGGACGAACATGCCGCCCGAACCACAGCACGGATCGTAGACGCGGCCCTTATAGGGCTCCAGCATCTCGACCAGTAGCCGAACAACCGAGCGGGGCGTGTAGAATTCCCCGCCCCGCTTGCCTTCCGCCCCGGCAAACCCGCCCAGGAAGTACTCGTAGGCCCGCCCGAGAATGTCCTTCGAGCGATCGACCGCCTCGTTCATCGCGATTCCACTGATCAGGTCGATCAGCTCGCCAAGCATGACCTTGTTCAGCGAGGGCCGGGCGTAGTCCTTGGGCAGCACGCCCTTGAGCGAGGCGTTGCTTGCCTCGATGGCCAGCATGGCCTCGTCGATCAGCTTGCCGATGGTCGGCTGCTTGGCGCTGGCCTGCAGATGCGACCAGCGCGCCTCCTTGGGCACCCAGAAGACGTTTTCGGCGAGGTATTCCTCCGGGTCCTCCGGGTCGGCTAGGTCTTCGGCGAGTAGGGCTTCGCGCTTGGCCTCAAAAGCGTCGGAGATGTATTTGAGGAAGATCAGGCCCAGAGCGACGTGCTTGTAGTCCGAGGGCTCCATATTGCCGCGCAGCTTGTCCGCCGCCGCCCAGAGTTTGGCCTCAAAGCCAAGATTCGCGCCGCCGTTTCCGTTGTTGTTCTTCTTCGCCCTGGCCATGTCATTTCCTCAATAAACCCCATACCGATCAAGAGTATTCAATCCTCGCCTTCATGGAAAGGGAGAAGTTGTCAGCTTTGGAAAACGCGCCGCATGACGCGGCGTATGCTCGGATCAGTGCTCGCCCATCGCACGCCCGCCTCACTGCCGTAAACGTTCGGTCGCGGAGGCAAACCTGTCTGTGTGGCGAAAAACGGATGCCGGCGGGCGTGGGGCGCAACCGCCCTGATGATCCGGCTTGGCGCTGGTAGGCGCGCAAGAAGCGCAGGAAGGCAGTGCCCTCCGGCTCCCCGAGGTCTACAAATCCATCGCGAGGAACAGGTCGCGCAGTTCGCGTTCCTGGATGAACAGGTAGCGCAGGGTCTGGGCTTCGCTGCTATGGCCGTAGGCGGTCATGAGGAGGGGCAGCGGGGCGTCACTCAGCTTGCGCTGATGATAGCCCCAGGTCTTGCGCAGGGAGTGCGACCCGTAGCGACCGTGCAGGCCCGCCTCCCGGCACCAGGTCTTGACCATCCGGCTGAGCGTGGAAACGCTGAGCGGTCCGTCGCGCCGGGCGGATAGAAAGAGCGGCGCATCGGGATCATCCCGGCGCGGATGGAAGCGCAGCCAGTCATCCAGAGCGACCCAGGCCGCATGGTTCAGCGTGGCCGCGCGGTAGGTCCGGGTCTTGCGCTCCTTGATATCCAGCACGTCGCCGGGCCGCAAATGCTCCACCTGCCCGACCGTCAGAGCAAGCAGGTCCGAGGCCCGGTAGGCCGTATTGATCCCCAGCGTAAAGAGGCAGTAATCCCGCCATTTGCCCGCGTCGATCAGATTGCGCTTGATCTCTGCGATCGCCGCGCGGTCCCGGATCGGCTCGACCTTGATCGCCGCGCCCTTCTTCGGATGGTTTCTGGCCTGTGCGCTTCCGCGTGGCATGGTGAATCGTCCCTGATCATTGATCCAGTGTATCAACCTTTATGGATATATTGATCATGGCAATGACGCCCGGCCCTGTCAAGGCTCCGCGGGCGGCCCGCCGCGGGAATCGCCCTGGCCCGGCACTCCGTTTCATACACCGTTTCAGGGGGTTAGCGCGGATGATCAAGGTCTCCATAAAAGTTGATCCTTGAAGCCGTCCGAGCCACCCGGTTTTTGAGGTTTTCCGCCAGTGCCGGGAGCCGCCCGCGGGTGGCGCAGCTTCCGGTTGCAGGAAGCGCGGAGAGTCCGGCGGAAATCCGTTTTTATTATCAATGACTAAAGTTGTTTTTATTGATTTTTTCGCGCTTTTATGGAATCGATAAAGCAAAAACAATTAGAAATTAACAGGGGCATTCAGGCGCTTCCAGAGAACCCGGGTTTTAACAACAACCGGGCACGGAAGCCGGGGAGGTTATCATGTCGCAGACAGGTTTATTGCGCAGCTGGAAAGGTGTTACGGAAATTTCCAAAGCGACGGCATTAAGTACAATGGTCGCGCTTGGCGCAGCTTCTTTGCCCTCAAACTATGCGAAAGCAGGCGGAAACATCGGGCTTGTAGCACCGGCAGTGCCAGGGGCCGTTCCCACTATGGAAGTCAAAAACTGTCTTCCGATACGGGATAGAGAAAGGAGAAATCTCTGCATTACCGGAGCATCAAGGTCCGCTGCAGACTGTAACCGGATTGAAGGGGACGAAACCCTGAAGGGGCATTGCAAGCTCAATTTTAGCCAAAGAGCTTCTCTCTCGCAACAAGAGGCCCCTTTCCCAGAACACTGTCTTCCCGGGGTTGATCCAAATCAATCCGTTCCCTACCTGCAAGCCAAACGTTTATCGAAGGGCGGTTTCGCTATGCTCCACTATGGTGACGGAATAAAAGATGCGGAATTGCAGGCAGAAGCTCTTGTCAGAGACGGCTATCCTGTCATCGCAGCCGGAGGCGGGCCCGAGGGGTTGATTCGGATTATGGTTAATGGGAAGTCGCTTGACCGCAAATACACACAAGAAGAAATGGACGATGGTAGACTTGCCGGAAATCTTACTGAAGGCTATGATTTTGCTACCTTGGAAAGAGGATATTTCTCTCGCCCTTCTTGCGACAACGATGGGCCGCAGATTGCCGGATTCTAGCCGGGGCTCGGTGCATTGTTTTTCTGTGTTGATATTGCGTCGGCTGTTTGCGTGGGTACGTCTTCTTTGGGCTCCGAAGGTTCCGAGGAGGCTGTCTCTGGTTGTTTCTTCTCGGGAGAGACATCGGAGAGTTGCGGACTTTCGGTTTCACCTTCCAGTGCTGCAAAATGCCCCGCCTCGAACATCGCTTTTGCCTCAGGTTCTTGAGACAGAATTTCGGTTGCCTCTTCCGATAATCCTTCAACCAGTTCGTATTCCGCAATCAAACGCTCTTCTTGATCCGGAATATCCCGAAACTTTGCAATCTCCCGCATGGCGCGTTCAATCTCATCGTCGATTCCCTCGTCTTTCCTATCAGATGAGAAAAGAACATCAAGGTTCTGTTTGGTTTCAATATCAATACGATACTCTTCTCCCTTTTCCGGCAAAGCTGCTTCTACTTCTTTTTGAGATAAGTGCACCTTGTATACTGCTCGATATGCTTCTACTCTCTCTTCTTTCAGCTCCTCTATTTTTGATGAATATTTCTGCTCTCCGCCCAAATTATCCAGCTTCTCTTGCCGTGTCCTTGCTTGTTCGATCTGGTTCTTGATTTCCTCCCGTTCTCTTTTCAGTTCATCGCGCTCTTGGCGTAGTTTTTGAAGTTTATTATCCTCCCGGATATAATTCTGAACCTCTTGGTCCTTAATAAGCTGTTGATAAAGAGGATCATCTTTATCTCCTTTCTTGAGAACCGTCTGCCAATGAGTGCCATATTTGCGATCAAGACGTTTCTTGATTTCATCGACCTTTTCTTCCTGTTCTTCGATCTGACGGTCTAAAGCCGCAATTTGGCGATCCAGTTCCTTAAGGCGGAACTCCAACTCCTGAATCATCATATGGTGCAGGAATTCGCGGCTTTTCTTTTCGTTTTTGCCGCCGCCGGCCAGCATGTCTCCGATGCGGGCGGCCATGGCGCTTGTGGGCTGGAGGGAGGCGTCGGACAGCGCCTCGGGATCGTCGTTCATCAGCCCCTTGGCGGTGTAGTTCAACCTGACCTCTTCGAGATGCTCACGGTAGATCTGCGTGATTGAGGCCCGAAGACCGGGCTCCAGGTCGAGCCCGGCGGCCGACGCGGCGTTCTCCACATCTCCGCGCGCACGCAGATGGAGCGAACCGTTTTCCGGCGCGCGGTGCGGCGCTCCGGTATGTGCAGCCGCCGCAAACGCTCCCGCAAGGTTGCTTGCAGAAGCATGCTTTTCCAGCGCCGGTTCCGTATGTCCTCCCGTTAAAAACCCCGCCATGACTCCGCCGTTCCCATACTCTTGTATGTGTTCTTCTTTTACGAATATGATAGCGGGGAAACTTTAATATTATGTAAAATAACGGATTTATCTAAATAGTTCTGTCTATTTACGATTTCTTAACCTCTGCACCATAGACTGGGCCGATAAGGAGAGGTCAGCCCATGCCCAGTCACTCGCCCCCTCGTATTCCGTTGACCCCCGAGATCAGACAAAAACTCCGCGCGCATATCGAGCGCACCGGCGTTGGGCCGCAGGCGCTCTTGCGTGGAGCCGGAGACAAACCGCAGGGATTGTCCTCCTCGGTCATTTCGAAGTGGCTTGCTGGAGGCAAGACGGCGCGGCGTGATCACCTCGCCTATGTCATGCACCGGTGGGAGACCGTCGATCCGGTTGTCCCGGTCACGCCGCTGGTTCTTCAGGCATTGCAGCTCCACAAAGACCGGACGGGCCTGACGCCGGAACCTCTCTTGAGAAGCGCGAAGACGCTGCCATCGGGATTGACGACAAGTATCGTCCGGAGTTGGCTTGAGGGGCGCGTGAAACGCGCCAAACGGAGCCATCTGGATTTCGTTTTGGCGCAGTGGGAGCGCTGTCCCGATCGTGATCTCTCCCGTGTGCCGGTCACCGCGGAGGTGCGTGCTCGCATGGAAGAGCATCGCGTTCGAACGGGAATCGGGGTCACCGCCCTGGGGCGTATGGTCAGGAACCCGCCCGCGGGATTGACAGTGTCCAAGGTCCGGTCGTGGCTCTACGGCTCCACGAAGAGCGCCTGCCGGACGCATTTGGAGTACGTATTCGCGCAGTGGGAGGCACTGCCCACCCGGCCGAGGCCAAAACCGTTTGTGCCCAGGCCCGAGGACACGGCGGCGGTGCCTTCATCGCCTCCGCAAACGCCGTTCATTCGGGCGGGCTATCGCCTTGAGGAATTATCAAACAACATCCGGGCGATCCGGCTGGAGCGGGGCATGACCAATGATGACCTGGCGGAGGCCTGCGGCGTGACGCGCGCCACGGTGAATCGCTGGGAAATCCGCAAGGACCCGCTCCGGCCCGAAACGGCCCGGACAGTTGCCTGCGCGTTTGGGTGCAGCGTCGAGGCGCTGTATTCCTGAACACCTCGTGACGAGAACGCCTTCCCGGAGCCCTTGCAGCGCGGGCAGGCTGGGAAGCCTGCACGGGATGCCTAGGGCTCCCCCTGGGGGATGGAACGGGGCGGGGGAACGCCCCTTCCCAAGATGGCGCTGGACGGAATGAGGAACGAATGTAGTACAGCGCACATCTTGCGTGAAACGGGACACCGGACGAGCTGTAGTACAGACGCGCCTTGTATTGCACCGTCCTCTGTCAAGCCACAAACCTGCACCACCGGAATTGACAGAACCCCCTCCGGGTGCCGCAGGGGTACCATGGACGGGCTGCCCCGACTGCCGTGCCGCGGCGGCGCGCTCGGCAATGACCGGCAGCATTTTGGCTGGCTTGCGGCAGTCTATCGGCAACCGACCGGCAATCTCTCGCCAGCTTATAACTTACGAGCCTACGCATCCGTTCCAGACATCTTCCGTGTCGTCTGGCCGGCCATCCGGGCACGTCCGCCCGTATCCGGCCGATCATTGTGGTCTGAGGCGAACGCATTGAATGTTCTGTCAAAATCCAGATCACGCAAAATCATTACAGCCAGCGAGTGGAACTGTCCATCTATTTCCTGGTATCGTCGCGACCATATTCATACAGCGTGACTGGCGTGTATGCCGCAAGGTCATCACCTCAACGGAGCGGTTCTCGCAAGCCGCATTCGGCAGCTTGCGCCGCTTGCAGTCGACGACAAAGTTGTCGAACAGCTTCTGTTGAAGCTAAGAAAAAGTCGAGAGGACTTGTCGTCCGAATCCCACGACACCCGAGTGCTGCTGAACTTACTTGGCCCAAGTCTCGAATTCGTCAAGGCCGAGACAAGGACAAGCCTCATCGAGCAAACGGATTTGTTTGTACTCCCGTATCGACCTTGCTTGGCATTCTCACAGATCTGTGACGAGACGGCACGTGGCCAAATCGTTGTCAGTCGGGGCATGATCGACTTGGTCGCTGCTTCGATCTATGACGCATCGATCCAAGACATGATTCCGGAATGGCTCCATACCATGCCTGTCGGTCGGAGCAAGCAGCCATTATTGCTGGTACTCAACGCCTGCACGGCGTTGCTTCGCTACCGCTTCTACAGGTTCGCCGAACCGCTGCCGGAATTCTATCGAGTCTTGCCTCCCGACACTCTCGGGAACTGCCGCGTTTCGGTGCCTGGAGCACTAACCTTTTTATTGCTGCATGAGCTTGGGCACATTGAACTCGGTCACTTAGACAGGGATGAAGTCCGCATGTCACACTACGACATGGCATTTGAACAAAAGCTCACCAATTACCAGTTGCAGGAGGCTGAAGCTGACGAGTTCGCACTTGACGCCTTGACAGACGGTGCGCAGATGCTGGGTCCCTACTGGATGGCACAAGCCTTGGCATTCTTCGTGACCTTGGAACTCCTCTCTGGTTACGAGGACAGGCATCACCCATTGGCGATCAATCGGCACAATATGACGGAACGGCGACGCCGTGGAGTACCTGCACTCGCCGACAACCCACCAGTGGCAAGCGCACTTGCCGAACGCTTTTCGGAGATGGTTCGAATTGGCCCGCCCGGCAAAGACTCCCCTTTGCTCGAAACCCCGCGGGCGGACATCGTCGGAGCACTTGTAGAAGTTGTCGGCGTTCTCGAAAAAAACGGTGTCGACCTCACCACCCTCCTTCCTTCGCTCGTGAAACGCAACGATTCGAACGACTTAGCTTGACTCTTGAAATGAGCCCCAACCATCGGCCGCAAGGCCAGGGGTCCACGCTCCACCCATCCTAATCGGGTGAGGGCTCGTTGCCCGCCCACGGCTTTGGCCATGCCGTCAATCCATGCGCCTTAGCATAAGCATGCTCTCTTTCCATGAGCCTCGCGGACAGCTCTTCGTCATTCCCAACGTGCCAGGCGACTTCAGAGGCGTAGCGTCCCTCGGCGTCCTGACACAGTTCGTTGAGATCGCCGCGCGCCCAAAGGGCTCTCAAAAGGATCGTTGCGCACCGCCCGGCCGCCATATGAAGCGCTGCGGCCCCGGAGTCCGGATCAAGCGCATTGATGTTCGCGACCTGAGGCATCAGGGCAATGGCCTCTTGATACCGCCGACCTTTGATCAAGCTCAGAAACTGCGCCTCGGGCGTTGTCGCATCGGACATCCGGGCTTCGCCTTTCTCCGACGGATTGCCGCCAGCAAAGTGCCGTCGTTTGGTCATTCAAGAACTCCGTAAAGCCCGTTCAAGCGCGTGTCAAGAAGATAATGCGCGGTGTTTCGGCAAACTCATGGCGGATCAGGGGTGTCGCATCGGTGAGCGTTTCATCCCGATCGGTTACTTCGATACGCTCCAGTGGGTGAAGGGACAAACCCTCAAAGCTGAGAAGAGCGATGTCCTGAACGGGCGTATCTCTATCGAGCGCGGGATGCGTCTGCATCAGATGCAGCGTCCTGACCCGACCGGAGTAGACTTCACGCAGGATCGCCAGCATCCAAAGCCCCGATTGATGGGCGATACCGCCTGAGAAGGTGAGGTGCTCTTGGAAATCGTCCTCGGAGAAGTCATCGTTGCTATAGACCCGCATTTCGACGCGCGCAGGTCCCGGTGCCTCCGTGGCTAGAACGTCCAGCGTGATGAGGCTATCGCCATCGTCCTGTTCGAGCCAGAAATTGGAAAACCGTCCCGCCAGTACCCGTGGCAGAACGGATTGTCCTCCCGGATCGACAAACGCCTGTAGTCCAGCAAACGCGGAAAAGGCAAAGGGACCTTTCGGCAACTCGGACGGATGGAGGTATGCCACGGCGTCGGAAATCAGAAATGCGCAAAGGGCGCGCCAGGTCTTCGCGTCGCGAAACTGGTTCGGCGGCTTGTTCTGCTGCCTACTGGCAGGTCGGAAGTTCTTCCGCAAGGTCTCCTTTGCGATCCTGACACCGGTGTGATGCGCCACGACATCTGACACCTTTTGCCAATTGATCCGTTTCTGGTTGCCATCGGCTTGATCCAACGCCCATTGAAAGAAGCGTTGCTTAATCAGCCGTCGGGTGTGCGCATCGTCAAGCGGCACCTGCTTCGTTCTGCTCTCGTCCGTCTCCTCTGAACGCATCCGTCGAGACCCAAGTAGGTTTTCGATAGGTTTTCGGGTTGGCCTGCGTGTTCTGATTCTCCGCGACACAACGTGGAGGGTCGGAGAATGAGCAAGAACCTCGCAAGCACGGTTGGAGCGGCGCTGGCGAAAGCGCCCGACAGCCGAAGTCATCGTACGAACGATACCGGTCTGCTTCGTCCCACCATCGAAGCCTACGGCGAACTGGAAAGTGCGTACGACTTCTTCAACGAGCATTTGTTCGTACGATTGTTCGGCGTTCGCCTCCCGAACGTCATGCTGACGATGCCCAAGAGCAGAAAGTACCAAGGTTATTTCCAGCATCAAAGCTGGAATTCCTCAAGGGGCGAGCACGTCCGGGCCTCGGAGATCGCCCTGAACCCCGCCTTTTTCCTCTCGTTACAGGAGGTTAGTCAGACGCTTGTTCACGAAATGGTGCATCTGGGACAGGCCGAGCACCCAGAAACCTTCGGAGAACCGAGCCCCCGCGGATACCACAACACGCTCTTTGCAGAGTCGATGATCGCGATCGGCCTGATGCCCTCGTCCACGGGTATGCCCGGCGGAAGAACGACCGGCGTACGTATGGCGGAATACGTGATCACGAATGGTCCGTTTGCCCGAGCATACGAACGATTCAGGCGAAATGGCTACGAGATTCGCTGGTCCTCGTCCTTCATAAGGAACAACACATCCGGCACCGGGCCAACCGGCCAGTTCTATTCCCCGAATGCCGCTCAAGACCGTGAGCGCGAACAGAAGCGGCGATCGAAAACGAAATACACCTGCGCAGCTTGCGGCCTTAACGCCTGGGCGAAGCCACAGGCGAGGCTCGCCTGCGTGACCTGCTCGGTCCTCATGCGGGAAGTGGAGTCTTAACCGGCTTCGACCTGCCGGACGATGCCTGAGTGGAACCCACAACGGTGAAGGTGAATGAGAAGGTGCCAAGCGATGAAAAATGCAGATCGGACTCTTCGCAATATTCTGAAATTCCTGACGATCTTTGCTGCGATGGTGGGAATCTCGACGGTTCTTATCCACGCGGAGGCGGCGGTTCCATTGGAAAGTGCCGCGACGCTGGCGTTCCAGGTCGGCCTGATCAAGGCGATGACGGTGACCTGTCTCGATCGTTTGTGGACCGAGTGATCGGTTCCAACTGGCATATCGGCAATGGCCTTTCTTGATCACCTGAAATACCGCACGGCCTGCCGTGCGTTTGTCCGGTGTCACGCCGCCGAGATTAGCGCTGCATTGGCCGAGGGCTACAGCGCGGCGGCGATCTACCGGGCCTTCATCGCCGATGGCAACCCGCCACCGGTCAAGGAACGCCAGTTTCGCACCCTGATTGGACGGCTGCGAAAGAAGCAGAAGGCAGACAAACGGGCGGCAGGGAAGGCTGGAATCGACGAGGCAGGCGACACCCGGTCAGTCGATAGAAGTCCCGATCACGAAACCGCGCACTACGACGCCTTCCGACGCAGTCTCGACGGTCTCGACCCCAAGACGCAGCGCGAGCGCGTGGCCGAACGGTTCGTGAGTGAGAACGACAACCCCTTGTTCAAGCGAAGGGAGGGCAACACACGATGAAAGTCGCCGTCATCAACTTCTCGGGCAATGTCGGCAAGACGACGGTCGCCCGCCATCTGTTAGCACCGCGCATGGGGGCGGAGGTCATCGCCGTGGAGTCGATCAACTCCGATGAGAGCGAGGACCTGATTCGGGGCCGTCAATTCGGTCAGCTGCAGGAATACCTTCTCACCGTCGAGGACGCCGTGGTGGATATCGGCGCTTCGAACGTGGAAGACGTGGTGCAGCTCATGCGCCAGTACCGGGGCTCCCATGAGGATTTCGATTTCTTCGTCGTCCCGGTCGTCCCGAACGCCAAACAGCAGCGCGACACCATCGCCACCATCGACGCGCTGGCCGAGATCGGCGTGCCGCCCGAGCGGGTCCGCGTCCTGTTCAATCAGGTCGAAGCCACGGCCGATCCCGAGGCGGTCTTCTCGGGCCTGTTCGCTTATCAGGCGAGCGCCCGGAGCTGCGTCGTCAACCGCGAGGCGCTCATCCATGTCAACGAGCTGTTCGAAAAGCTCAAAGGCTCCTCGCTCTCCATCGCCGCGCTGGCGCGTGATGAGACCGACTACAAGGCCCGGATCAAAGAGACCGACGATTCCGAAGAGCGCCAACGCCTGGCCCGTCGGGTCTCGCTCAAGCGCCTGGCCGTGGGCGTCACCGCCGAGCTCGACTGCGTCTTTGCCGCGCTGCTCGCCTGAACCATGGCCGGCAGCGCCCAAGAGGCCCTGATCGCCGAGCTGCTCGGCGATGTCGGGCGGCTCCACGACCAGATCAAGGCCCTGCCGCAGGGCCTCGGGCCGGCGCTGGCCGCGCTCGATCGGTCGCAGAGCGAGGCTCTGGCGCGCATCGAGCGCCAGACCGCCGCCATCGCGCGGCTGGAAGCGGCGACGCGGCAGCTCA
>JANQLP010000117.1 GCA_028280515.1 Hyphomicrobiales bacterium | reverse complement strand
TCAGTTCGTAGCGTTTGTGCATCATGGACCTCCAGAACCGCGAATCTGGAAGTCTATGAATCACACATCAAACCCAAACGGAATCCTGAATGTCGATTGAACCTAGGCTCTAGCCGTCCTGAGCGAGGCGCCCCGCCTCCCAACCGATGATCGCCTGTTTCCGGGTGACGCCCCAATGATAGCCGCCGAGGCCGCCGTCCTTGCGCAGAACCCTGTGGCACGGCACCACGAAGGAGATCGGATTGCGGCCGACCGCCGTGCCGACGGCGCGCGCGGCGCGCGGCGAACAGACGTGCGAGGCAAGGTCTGAGTAGCTGATCGCCTGCCCCATCGGCAGGCGCAGCAGAGCATCCCATACGCGCACCTCGAAGTCGGTGCCGATCAGGACGACCTTCAGCGGGTCTGACTTGCGCCAGAGTTCGGGCGTGAAGATGCGCGCGGCATAAGGGGCCGTGCGGTCCGGCGCCTGGACGTAGCTGGCGGCGGGCCATCTCCGGGTCATGTCTTCGAAGATCTGCCGTTTTTCGCCCTCTTCGTCGGCAAAGGCGACGCCGGCAACGCCGCGGTCGGTCGCCATCACCAGGGCCAGGCCGAAAGGCGAGGGGTGATAGCCCCATGTGATCTCGAGCCCCGCGCCGCGGCGCTTGTAGTCGCCGGGGGTCATGGCCTCATGGTCGACGAACAGATCGTGCAGCCGCCCGGGCCCGGACAGGCCGACTTCGTAGGCGGCGTCGAGGATCGTCGCCGAGCCTTTCAGGAGTTCGCGCGCGTGATCCAGCGTCAGCGCCTGCACGAACTCCTTCGGGCTGATGCCCGCCCAGCGGGTGAACAGGCGATGGAAGTGCGCGGGACTCAAACCGGCGATGCGCGCAACCTCGTCGAGGTCCGGTTGCTCGCGCCAGGTTTCGGACATGTAGGCGATGGCCTTGCGAACCCGGTCATAGTCCGCGTCCCAGTGCGCGGCGTCACCGGGAAGGGGTCTTGCGAGTTCGCTCTGGGTGCTCATGGTGTCTTGTAGTGCGGTCATCATGGCAAAAGCCATAGCCTGGGCGGTCCGGGGGTGCGACCCGTTTCTTGCTCAGTTTCGGATGCCGCCAGCCTGTCGAAATGGAAGCGCGCTAGCTCTTGTGTGACGCCAGGGCTTCGCGCAGCGCCGTGGCGAATTCGAGACGCTCGTCTTCGGACAGAAACGAGCCGACGATGAGACTGCGGCCGTGGGAGGTGAGCCGCAGCACGCTCGCGCGTCCGGGCTGCGACCGCAGGTCGACGCGCGCCCAGTAGGGATTGAACGTGAACTGTCGTGTGCGGCCGGACGCCAGCACCTTGGTCACGGTCAGCGTGCTGCCGGAGATCGAAATCGTCTCGTAGGCCCGCCCGGCGTGATAGTTGAGCTTGAAGGCGAAATAGATCAGCAACACGTCGAGACCGAAAAAGCCGAGCACCGGCCAGGCGCCGGCCATGACGAACACCATTCCCGCGGCAAAGCTGACGATGCTGATGATACTCATCAGAATCAGAAAACCACGCGGGCTCAAAGAGCGGTGCGGTGTCAGAACGGCGGAAAAGTCGTTGCTGACCTGCTCGCTCTCTTGAGGAACAGGCCCGATTCGGTCCATAGGAGGCGTGTGCGTTTTCATCACGGCGTCTTTTATCCCTTTCACCGAGCCAATCAGAAATGGCGAAACTTTCCAAGTCCAAATCGACCCGCCCGGCAAAAAAGAAGCCGGGAAAGACCAGAAAACTCGATCGGGCGGCGGCGGCGGAGATTTTTCGCCGTCTGCGCGCACAGGATCCCGAGCCGACAAGCGAGCTGGAGTATGTGAACCCGTTCACTCTGCTGGTCGCAGTTGTTTTGTCGGCGCAAGCAACCGATGCGGGCGTAAACAAGGCGACCAAGGAGCTGTTCCGGATCGCGGACACGCCGGAGAAGATGCTTGCGCTGGGAGAGGACCGGGTGCGCGAGCACATCAGGACCATCGGCCTTTACCGCAACAAGGCGAAGAACGTGATCGGTCTGTGCCGGGGATTGCTGGAGAGCCACGGCGGCGAGGTGCCGCACACCCGCGAGGCGCTGGAGGCGTTGCCCGGTGTCGGGCGCAAGACGGCCAATGTGGTGCTCAACGTGGCGTTCGGTGAACCGACCATGGCGGTTGATACGCACATCTTCCGCGTCTCAAACCGCACTGGCCTGGCGCCCGGCAAGACGCCGCTCGAGGTCGAGAAGGGACTGCTCGAAATTGTTCCCGAGGAATTCGGCCAGCACGCCCACCACTGGCTCATTCTGCATGGACGTTATGTTTGCAAGGCGCGCCGGCCCGAATGCGAGCGCTGCGTCATCTCCGATCTTTGTCTGTATGACGCGAAATCGGTCGCGGCCTGACGGGAAGGGCGCAAGACGGCTCTGTCGGCGCGGCGCCGATCCGGCTGAAAAGATACTAACCGCGGCATCCTTCGGGCAGCGCAGCTGTCGACCGGAACAGGATTTCGCCGCGTGCAATCCCGATATCCTTGAGCTGGCGATCGCTGAGTGCCCGCAATTCTTTCTCCGCGCGCTTGCGCAGACGGCGGCATGCGAGGCGTTGCCTGATACCTGCCGGCACGAGCGCGCGCGCCAGACGGCGGAACATCAGGGAGAACATCACCGCGCGAATCCGGTGGGCGCGGGCGATATGGCGCCGCAGGTGAGGATCGGCGTTGGTGTACAGATACAGCATGGTTCGTCCTCCATATAAGAGTAAGAAATTTTTATCTCTTGACATCTAATATTTGGCTAAAAATATATCTTGACAAACGATAATTATTGACCTGATGAGTTATTAAAACTAATCTATATTTATGGCCCGACGCCTTCCGCCCCTGAATGCCCTGCGGGCCTTCGAAGCCTCCGGTCGCCACCTGAGCTTTGCAAAAGCCGCCGACGAGCTTGGCGTGACGCCGCCCGCCATCAGCCATCAGGTTCGGCAATTGGAGGATCATCTCGGCGTTCCGCTGTTCCGGCGCATGACGCGCCAGGTTGCGCTGACCGATGCAGGGCGCGCTGCGCTCGAGCCGATGACGGAAGCTTTCGACCGGCTCGCCGAGGCGGTCGCGCTGCTGGAAGAGCGTGACGATAGCGGTGTGCTGACGGTCAGCGTGGCGCCGTCCTTTGCCGCCCTGTGGCTGGTGCCGCGGGTCGAGCAGTTCACCGCCAAACATCCGGATATCGATCTGCGCATCGCCGCCAACATGGCCTTGTCCGATTTCGCCGATGACGGCGTCGACGCGGCGATCCGCTATGGGCGCGGGAACTATCCGGGCCTCAGCGTGGTACAGCTTTCCCAGGAGAGCATCGCACCCATGTGCAGTCCGGATTTGCTCAAGGGGCCGCATCCGCTCAACGGGCCGCAGGACCTGGCGCACCATACGCTTCTCCATGACGATTCCACGGTTTCGCTGGGGCAGTCGCCTGACTGGCGCCTGTGGTTGCGCCTTGCCGGACACGCCGACATCGACGCGAGCCGGGGGCCGCGTTTTTCATTTCCGGACCATGCACTGCAGGCAGCCGTTCGAGGGCAAGGCGTGATACTCGGCCGCTTGTCGCTGGCCGGAGATGATCTGGCCGCGGGCCGGCTGGTGCGGCCGTTCGGGGACGCGTTGCCGACGGAGTTCGGCTACTATCTCGTCCATCCCGACGCCAAGCCGCTGCCGCCGAAGGTGGCCGCGTTCCGTGCGTGGGTGCTGTCCGAGACCGGCCTCATCCTGGCCGACGAGGAAACACGCTAGCCGGACTCGGCCGGCCGGCTGCGATAGGGCAGAACCGACTTGACCGAGTGCACCATGAAGGCGGTCGCGAACAGCGGCGTCAGCAGGTTGAGCAACGGCACCGAAACCATGGCGGCGATGATCAGGCCCGATAGAAACACGCGCAGCCGGTTGTCCCGGCGCAATGCCTGCGCATCGGCGAGCGGCATGTAACGCAAGGCCGCGAGTTCGAAATACTCGCGGCCGAGCAGATAACCGTTGGCGATGAAGAACGCCACGATATTGACGCCGGGCACCAGCAGCAGAAACAGCACCACAATGTTGACGCCGACAACCAACAGACCGAACTTGAGCGCCACCTTCATCCCCTCCACGGTTCCAAGCGGCTGGCCCGCGGGGTCATTCGGATAGTCGGCGCGCTCGATCTCCGCGGCGATCTCGTCGAGATACAGGCTGGCGATCAAGCCGGTGATCGGGCCGATGAGAAAAATGGAGCCGACGACGAGGCCAAGCCCGCCGAGGATCTGGATTGTCCACTCCAGCCAGCCGGGAAGCGCGGCAAACATTCCGAACAGGGTGGTGAGCGCGACGATCGCCACGAGCAGCAAGCCGATGGTCAGACCGAGCGATTTGAAAAGCACCGACCGGAAAGCCGGTGAGAAAAGCTGGCTGAAAGCTCTGGTCGCAGCGAAAAACATCTCAAGCGTGCCTGATGGTGCGCAATGCCGGTCGCAAGGGGAAGGGGGTGCTCTAAGCGCAATATGGGGTTGACTGCACGCAATACCAGCGGGCGAGGGCTCTTGCGTGCACGCGGTCGCTGCCTATAGTGCGCCGGGTCGAAAAAGCGGGCACACGGGCCAAGGGGGATTTCATGAGCGCCAGCAGGTTTGACGTCGCCGGTATCGGCAACGCTATCGTCGACATCATTGCCCGTTGCGATGAGGCCTTTCTGTCCAATCACGGCATGGAAAAGGGGTTCATGCAGCTCGTCACCGCGAGCCAGGCGGACGACATCTACGCCGATATGGGGCCGGCCCAGGAACAGTCCGGCGGTTCCGCCGCGAACACCTGCGCGGGCATCGCCTCCCTCGGCGGCACGTGTGCCTTCATCGGCAGGGTCGCCGGCGATCAGTTCGGCAAGGTCTTCGCCCACGACATCACGTCGGTCGGGGTCGCCTACGACACGCCGCCCGCGGACGCGGGCCTTCCCACGGCACGCTGCCTCGTGCTCGTGACGCCGGACGGCGAGCGCACCATGAACACGTTCCTCGGCGCGAGCACGGAACTGGGGCCGGAAGACGTCGACGGCGATCTCATCGCCGCGGCGCAGATCACCTATCTGGAGGGCTACCTGTTCGACCGGCCCGAAGCGAAGGCGGCGTTTCACGAGGCGGCGACTCTGGCGCGGGGCGCAGAGCGCAAGGTGGCCCTGACCCTGTCGGATGCGTTCTGCGTCGACCGGCACCGCTCCGACTTTCTCGAACTCGTGCGCGGCGGGGTCGACATTCTTTTTGCCAACGAGAACGAAATCACGTCCCTCTATGAGTTGAACTCCTTCGAGGAGGCAGCGGGCGCGGTGCGCGCGGAGGCGGAAATTGCCGTGTTGACGCGTTCCGAACGCGGGTCCGTTGTGATCTCCGGCAACGACACGTTCGAAGTCCCGGCCGATTCGGTTGAACAGGTTGTCGATGTCACCGGAGCGGGCGACCTCTACGCCGCCGGGTTCCTGCATGGCCTTACCCGGTCGCTGCCGCTCGAAACGTGCGCCCGGCTGGGAAGCCTGGCGGCCGCTGAGGTCATTTCCCACATCGGCGCCCGTCCCGGGCAGGACCTGAAGGAACTGGCGCAAAACCGGGAAATTCTGACCTGAGTCCGGGTAACCGGTCGTCCGATGTGCGTCTGGCGGATAGTCCACGGACGGCGGTGGCCGTCGCGTTTTACGCCGTTTTCGATGTGGTATTTTCGCAACGCGGCGGCGCAAAATTCTGCAGATCTGCATGTAATTGCGGGAAACCGTGCCAAACTCGGCTAGTCTCAGTCCAACTGCGAGCATATTGAGTATTGAGAGGGGCTCGATGACCAAGATACTTCATATGGCTAAAGCGGCGGTTGTGGCGGGGGCGCTTGCAATCGGTCTCGCTTCGACTCCGGTACAGGCTGGCGGCGACATTGGAGCGTCACCTGTGCCGCCTCCGGCACCGTTGCCTCCTGTAGGCAGGTCCATCTGGGAAGGCTTTCACTTCGGCGGGCATGCCGGGTGGGCTGATTACGATTACGGCATTAGCAATAGGGCGCCTGCATCGCCGCTGGTGACCATCCGCGACAGCGAGGACACGTTTGTCGGCGGATTTGTCTTTGGCTCGTCCTGGCAGTTCGGGAACTGGGTGCTCGGAACGGACAGCGCTTACAGCTTCGGCGATACGCAGACCGGAACAAGCGTGGCGGCAAACGCGCTCGGGGCGCGGGCCGAGGTAAACTACAGCTCAGAGACGAAGGCGCGCGCAGGCATACTCGTTCAGCCCAATACGCTGGTCTATGGCACGGTCGGCCTGGCATCTGCGGAGATCGAGGCCTCCGGTGCGCTGGTCGGCCGCAGCAGTGACAAGAGGGTCTGGGGCGTCGTCGTTGGCGGCGGCATTGAGACCACGCTGGACAGCCGGTGGTTCGCCCGTGTCGAGTATCTCTATGCCGATTACGAAGACGAGAGCTTTAGGCAGGTCGGCGGCGGCTCGTTAAAGGTGGACCTGGACAGCAGCACCGTACGCGGTGCCATTGGCTACCGGTTCGACTGGAGCCCGTGGGAACTGATTTCGGGCCGGTAGTCCGGCAGCGAACAACGTTGAAATTCAAAAGCGGCCCGGCGGATTGTCGGGCCGCTTTCTTTTTGCATGAGGTTCGGCGTCGGTCCTAGAGCATCATGCGTTCAGATTGACGCGTTTCGTCGCGAAATCCGAACGCATAAAAACGCATAAAGATGCTCTAACACTTGAAGATATAGAGCAAATTTATCCGATCAGGTTGAAACAGGGTGAGTCAACCCAATCGGATTTTGCTCTAGTAGGACCCGCGCGGGACGCGCACGCACTTCTTCTTGTTTCTGTCCCATACAAAGCCTTCAGGACAAGCCTTCTGAGCGACCGTTTCGGGCAGGGCAACCTCCGCGTGTGCGGGCAGCGTGGCCGACCAAAGGCCGAACGCCATTCCCGCGGTCACGAACATTCTAACCATCGTAAAGAGCTCCTCATTTGTGGGGTGAGCCTGAATTGGCTGTACTGTGTTTTAACGGCGAGGGTAGGGGTCGCGATGCAAACGGATTTTCACGATGGCGTTACATGGCGTATCCGGCGTTTCGCGGGCGCGGCACCGCCGGAATTGCGGCCCTGCGGCGTATAAGAGGAAGCGCGGCCGTCGCGGCGACCCCGAGGCATCGCCGGCGGTCACACTCCGGACATCGCGAGGAGGCAAACAGGGCTGCGCGGCAAAGCTGTGCAGGCAAACGGTGCGGATGATGCGGGCATGACAGCGGAACATCATATGAGCCGGCGCGGCGTGCTGCGTGGCCTTTCGGCGGGCGTTGGAGCAGCATTGGTCCCTGCGCTCCCCGACCTGGCGCACGCGGTGGCATGCCCGAACGCCTGCCGTTCCATGGTCGGTGCGAAGGACACCTGGATTCACGGCCTGCCGATCATCGATGCGCATTGCCATATCTTCAATGCGCACGACGTTCCCGCGTTTCAGTTCATCACCAAGGTATTCCTGCCGCACTATGCGGTTCACCTCGATCCCGCCAAGAGACAGAAGCTTGAAAGCAAGATCCGCGAGGCGTCCGCCGAGATGCTCGGACGCACCCCCGGGTTTGAGCAGGAGCGCGCGGTGCTCGAAGCGCGCCTGGCGGGAGAGAGCGAACCGGAAGCACTCGCCGACGTGCATGAGCTTCCGAAGTTCGCGGAAGGCTCGGACAAGTCGTGTTTCGGCGCCGACGTGGCCGACAACATCATCGCGATCAAGAATCTGGTGCTGATCCTGACCCAGTTCCGGCACAAGAACTTCGAGGCGCTCATGATGACCAATGCGCGTCATGAGCCCCATGTCCGGGTCGCACTGTTCACACCGTCCATGGTCGACATGGATTACTGGCTCGGCGCGGCGGATGAGAACGATCGCGTGATCGGCGATGTCGATTCGGGCGTGCACTCCATGCAGCAGACGTCACCGCACCAGCAGGTCGAGTTGATGGAGATGGTGCAACGGCTCAATCCCGGTCGCTGCCACGGGTTCGTGTCCTTCTGTCCCTGGCGGCAGGCGGACGACACCTACCACAACGCCCAGGCCGGAGAGGGGTCGCCGGGGCGCCGCCGCACCGCGCTGGAGGCCGTCGAGGACGCGATCCTCAATCGCGGGTTTCTTGGCGTCAAACTCTATCCGCCCATGGGCTTTCGCGCGCTCGGAAACACGGAGCTTCCTTTGGCCGGATTTCCGCCGGGTGCGTCGGGCGCGCCCTTTGCCGAAACCTTCGGGCATCATCTCGACGAAGCGCTGCGCGCCCTCTATGCCTTCTGCGTGACGCACGACGTGCCGATCATGGCGCATGCCGCGCCATCCAACGGGGCCGGGTCGTTCGATGACGGTACGGGCCGGGAATCGGGATATGAGGAACGCGCGCACCCGAAATACTGGGCGCGGGTTCTGGCGGAACCGGGCCTGTCGGGCCTCCGGCTCAATCTCGCGCACTTCGGCGGTGGCCACGATGTGAAGAAGACGCGCGAGTGGCGCGGCGTGATCGGCGATCTGATGGACGCCTACCCCAACGTCTACACGGACATGTCGCATTATCCCGAGCTGGTCATGGACAACTTCATCGGCATCGGTCAGCGCTGCCGCGAGGCGGCGGGAACGCTGGGAGAGATCCGCAAGGGATTTCTTGCGGGAGAGCCGGGCAGGAAGCGCGCACGCCGGATTCTTTACGGTTCGGACTGGTCGATGCTGGCGAAGGAGTACTACTACGCGGACTACCTTCCGGTTCTCGCGCACATGTACCGGCGCAAGATCTACGGCGTCGGCGCGGGCGCGCGGGAGAACGCCCGCGCGTTCCTGTCTGACAATGCCGCCGCGTTCCTCGGGCTGCGCGCAGGCGACAACGCACGTGCACGTCTCGACGCGTGGTACGCCCGTCACGCGCTCGACGGATCGGCCTTCAGAGTGTTCGACTAGAGTGTTCGACGCGGGGCGCGGCTGAACCGCTCTAAGCCGCCGGCAGGAACTTGCGCTGCAGATCCAGCACCGCCATCACGAAGCCCATCTCGTCCTCGACCGCCTCGCGCCAGATCGAGAAATAATGCGCCGAAGACGGCTGCACCCGTCCGACCACGTCGCCCTGGTCGAACTCGAGCACCGCGTCGTACTTCTTGGCGACCGCCTGCATGCGCCGGTTCTCGGCCAGGCAGTTCATATAGATGCGGTGAATCGAGCGGTTGCGCGCCGCGCGGATCACGCGTCCTAGCAACTCCGTGCCGATGCCGCTGTTCTGGAACGGTTCTTCGACCGAGAAGGCGGCCTCGGCCTCGCCGTTGACGGCACTTCCGAGGGGCCGCAGCTCGGCAGCGGCCCGTACCTCTCCGTCGACAGTGTGTCCGTATATAATGCTCTTCAGGTCCTGCAGCCGCTCCGCATAGTTCCGGATGAAGGTCTCATCGACCGCCATGCCGAAGCGCATGCGGCGACTCTCGCCATCCAGCCTCAGCAGATGGTCGCGGTATTTGTCGTATTCGGTCACAAACAGCTTTCGGGTGCTGCCCGTTTCTGCCTGTTTGCGGTCCATGGCCGTCTCCTTTTGGTGCGCCAATCACCCCCGAATCTCCTTCCTCCCG
>JANQLP010000113.1 GCA_028280515.1 Hyphomicrobiales bacterium | reverse complement strand
ACATCCGGCGCGGCCTTGGCGTGGCGCATGTTGATGGCGGCGTCTTTCAGCTTGCCGAGTTCAATGTGTTGGAGTTGCATGGGTTTGCTCCTTGGGTTGAGGCTCCGGGCCTGCCGGAGCGGTGATGCGCCCTGACACGGGCGCGAAAATCAGTCCGTGCAGATGCAGTCCTCACCCTCCCAATCGATCTCGGGGTCGGGCAGCGCGAGCACGCCCTGCCGCTGGACCTGATCGAACAGGCGGGCATAGTCTTCGCGGTCGATGCGAAAGAGGCGCATGTCGGGGCAATGGCCCTTGGCACTCGATTTGCCGGGCTTGGCCTCCTGCGCGATCCACCAGTCGGCAAGCTCGGGACGGTCGCGCATGATCGCCTCGATCTTCCAGCGGGCCTTGAGGAAGCAGAGGTCGCAATTGCCCTCATGGGATTCGAGCCGGAGGTCGAAGGGCTGCTCAGCCCACCACGCGCGCACGTGCCGCTCGGTCACGCCCGCATCGGCCAGGGGAAGCTGCACGGTCGCGCCAGTGCGCTTGCGCGCGCCGCAGGCGCGCTGGCGACGCACGCGTTTCGGCTCGTCGGCACGCAGGCCCAGCACGCTCGACCAACGTTTCCAGCCAAGCCAATAGCGGGCATAGGAGTCGATGCGGTCGCGTTTGAGAAACGACGTGCAGAACCGCATACGCGGGTTCGGCACGAAGCCCTTGCGGTCGATGAGCGCCTCGAACGGCTCGCCGTTCCGGGCTGCGCTGTTGTGCGAGACGATCCGCGTACGGTGCGGTTCGTCCCAATCGTACTCGACCCAAACGATGTGGGCGTTCCACCGCGCGCCGCATTCGGCGACGAAATCGAGCGTCTCGGGACGCTCCTTGCCGGTGTTGGCGAAGACAACGGCCACGTCGTCCGGCAACACACCGCCATGGGCGCCTATGATGCGTTTCAGCATATAGGCGGACGTGCGCCCGCCCGAAAACGAGATGACGGCGGGACCCGCGATGCGGAAGGGATCGCGGCTCATGACGATGCCTCCGCCTTCGTCTCGTCCTTCCGAAATGCGAGGATGAAGTCGGCGGCTTTCGAAGCGTGGCTCGCCGCGCGGAAGATGGCGCGGTTGTCCTCTTTCAGCACTTCGAGCCACGACCCGATATAGTCCGTATGCCGAACGGTCGGCGTGATGCCGAGCGTCGCACAGACAAAGGCGCTCGCCATCTCCGCGACCAATTCCTCGCGCGCATAGGGCTTCGATCCGAAGGAATGGGACAGGTCGCGGTCGAGCCTAGCCTTGTGGCCGGTCCAGTGACCAAGCTCGTGGAAACAGGTGCGGTAGTAATTGATCTGCTCGGAGAAGGCCGGTTGCGGCGGGACGCGAATGAAGTCTTCGGACGGTACGTAAAACGCCTTGGTCCCGCCGACGCGGACGTCGGCGCCCGTCGCCTCGATCAGGCGTTCGGCGTGCGGAATGATATCGGCTTGCGGCAAAGGGGCCGCGCAGAAATATGCGTCTTCGGGCAAGCCCTCGCACTGCTCGACGTTAAAGAGAGTGAAGCGTTTCAGGAACGGGACGTGGCCCGGTTCGTCGCCATCGCGCGCGGCCCGCTCGCGCTCGGCTTTCGGAATGAAGGTGTCGGCGTGACAGGCGGTGACGCCGCGCTCACCTTTCATGACGTTCCCGCCCATCTCTTGGGCCTGGCGGTAGGTCAGCCATGTCTGGGTGGAGAAGCCCGCGCGGACAACGTGATGCCACAGAATGAGAATGTTGACGCCTGAATAGGTCCGGCCCGTCAGAGCATTCTCGGGCAGGCCAAGCCCGGCCTTGGCATCCGACGTTCCCCAAGGCTGCGCCCATGGCGCGCGGCCTTCCTCAAGCTCGGCGATTATGCGGGCGGTTACCTCGTCATAGAGGTCGGGCTTCCCCGCGCCCTTGGCGCGGAACCTCCCGCGCTTTCCGGTTGCTCCGTAGTTAGCGGTTTCAAGCGTCATCGGCTGCGGCTCCCTCTGGTCCCCTGCGCGCGCCTTTCCCCGGAAGGGGGGCGGGCGGTAAGCGACCGGGAGCCTCGCCGGGTCAGGCGGGACGCAACTGTCTTGGTAGGACGAGAAAGACGGACTTAGACGGACATAGAGCCAAGGCGGTTGCGGGCCGCCCCGGCGGGGCTACAAGGGAGTGTCCGCCCGCCCCCCGCACCGGGAAAGGTCAACAAACGTCGCCGCCCGGAAGGGCGGCGTCCGTGTCCCGAAGCGTCAGCTTCGGGCCTGCGCCAGGGATGGAAGCCCGGAGGGCCGAGACCCGCGCAGCGGGGTTCGGTTCACGACAGCCCGGCGGGCGGCGGAGCCGGACGGGCGCCCCCTCAAAGGCAACGCAGAAAGGTAATACAACCTGAAATCATGTAAAAACTGGTGACGAATACAAAAGGCGGAGGGTGTGGATCATGACCGAGTCCGAACACTATGTTGAATACTTCAAGTCCTGCATCTCGACGGCACGGCGAATATCTTTCGCCCTGGCCGCCTTCTCTATCGCAGCCATCTATATTGGCGTCATCGGTAACGCTGCCCAACGTAGCAAAGTCGAAGCACTAGAAGGTCAGCGAAAGTCTCTTACTGGAGAGCTCTCCGAGTTCAATCACGTATTGGCGGAAGTCCGTGCGTTCTATGAAGGGCCTGCGGAGGCGGAGAGTCTGAACTTCGCCTCACAGATCTATTCGCTTAAGAACACACGGGAGTTCGTTGCGGAGATGCGGCGAAACGCCGACAGCTTTCAGCTGAACCCAGCGGACCGATCGTTTTTTGATTTTCAAGCCACGCTGATTGCGCACAATGCGTTCGAGCTTCAGAACATCCTTGGAGGTCTAATCCAGCAGAAAGAAAACCGGATTCCGTTCGACAAGCTTCCGTTCTCCGACCTTCTCGATCTCGACTATCACAAAGGCAAGGATGCTTGGCAGATCTACTACGAATGGTCAGCCATGCGGTACGCGCTCTATCGCCAAAGCGACTACGGCTTCTCTCAGTATCCAGAGGCGGATGCTCCGCTTGAGAGAAGGTTCCAGTACTTCGTCAGAACTGGCGAGGAAAGCCGTGGTGCAAGCACGAAACCTAAAGCAGTTGGCCGGACCCAAGCGCTCGTGGATCAGATCACTACGCTTTCCGAAAAGGGCTTTCGATCCCTCGGCGACATCAAGGCAAGACTAGCTGCCCTCGACCGACAGATCGAACAAGCAAAAAAGGCCCTTTCCGGGTCGATCAAAATGCCGTTCCTGGAACAAAACATTGAAGTGACAGCTTTGGTGTGGCTCGTGCCACTGACGATCACCTTCTCCCTGCTGTTCGAGCTCTACTACGTGCGCAAGGCGCAGGTCATCGCGGAAAAGATCATGAGGATCGATGACGAAGTTGCGGGTACACTGAATACGTATCCTTGGCTCTTGCTTGATCAACAACAACGATCCGTCGGGCATAGCGCTATGGTCGCCAGCCTCCGAATCCTGATCGTTGGCGCTCCGGTCGCGGTGTCTGCGGTTCTCGCCGCGACAAGCGCAGATACATCGTTGGTGCTTATGGCCATAGGCGGCGGCCTAACGATCGCGGCGGCAATTGCAACCGTATTACTAATCAGGGAAGTTCGGAGCTTCTCGCGAGGGATGACGGAAACCTCTTCGCTATAGTCTCCACTACTCGTACGCTTCAGTCGATTGTGTTTCCAAGCAGGTCAATCCACGGTTTCGTCCGCTCATCGCCACCAAGAACCTCTTGCAGAAATTCGCGATCCGTCAGTTCCGGACGATGACGCATCCATTCGAACACTACTTGCCGCCAGGAAATCGGCGTCACGCCGACCTGGAGCAGACGGTGCATGGCGGACACCCCTTCATCGCCCGTCAGGCCCGGGCAGCAGTCAGCGACGACATGGACGTCATAGCCATAGGCCAAGGCGCAAAGCGCGGTCATCACGACCGTGACACCGCACCACCCGCCGATCAGGACGAGATCGTTCCGGTCGTGATCATCGAGGGCCGCGACAAGCTCTTCATCGTCCCAGGGATTGAACACCTCTCGATACTGGAAAGAGATGTCGGCTCCGTCTATCAATCCATCGGATAGAGATGCGCCAGCGTCCTTGAAGACCGACGTAAGCACGGGAACTTCAGCGTAGCGGGAACAACGGCATAGCGGCTCTATGCCCGGCGCGAGCGCCGCGATGGAGACTGAGCCGTCGGCCGGAACACCCGGACGCATAGGGTCGATCAGCAACATGATGGATGTCCCGGCGGCAAGCAGCCCGCGATCGGCGCTACCGGTCGGCTGTCGAGGCGCCGGCTGCTGACCAAGGGAACTTACACCCGCACGGGCCTTGGCGCTTTGATCGCTGTTCTGGCCTCCGGGTCTTTTCGCCACCGCAACTCCTTCCTATGCGCCCTCTACGCACCACCGATAGGACGCAAATGCCATTTTCAGTGGCAAAAGCCGCCGAGCAACGTGCAACCGGCATACCGGCGGCCGCAGCTCCATCGCACAACCATCTCGACCCTCCCGCATGGAGAGATCCAAAACACTATTCCTCAATCTTTCAACGAAACGGCGTAGCGATATTTCGGGTTAGTTCGGCGTTTTCACATCTCCGGCCTTAAACGAGCCCACACAAAGTTGAGCTTGCCCGAACAAGTTGATAACAGTACTTGAGAATGGTTCTCAGAAATGTTTGGAGATCGGAGCGACGACTGTCGGTCTCGCTCCGACAAAGGAACGTGGAAGCAGGGTGCGGTGCGCCACGAACGGAACATATTGGCCGTCTATATGGCTCATCGAGGCGCGCTGGTGAACTACGCCAATGGCTTCGTCAGCGACCCGGCTCATGCCGAAGACGTGGTCCAGGAAGCATGGGTGCGATACCGGGCGGCGGCAAGCCGCCGGACGCTCGACGAACCCGTGGGTTATCTCTATCGCATCGTGCGCAATCTTGCGATCGACAGCTATCGCCGGCGGCGACGGGAAGAACGGGTCATCGAGCCAGCAACGGCAAAGGCCGATGAGAGAACGGCGGACGAGGCTCCATCGCCAGAAGCCGCCGCCGTTGCGAAAGACGAATTGCGCCTCCTCATGGAAGCCATGGCCGAGCTTCCGGAACGCACCAGGATCGCCCTGGAAATGCGGCGGTTCGGCGGCTGCAAGCTCAAGGAGATCGCCGCCCATCTCGGCATATCCGTGACCGTGGCGCACGATATCATCGCCGACGGAATCGCCCATTGCCGTCGCCGCGTGCGCCCGGACAAATGAGCAGACTTATGTTTTTCGCCCGAAAAAATTCCCGGCCGCAACGTTTAGTAATCAGGACGCTGCCTCGACTGCGGAGGAGCAGGCACCTCAGGGTGGCTGACATAACAGCGATGCCGACCACAGGTTGCGCATGACGATACCGACCCCTGACGATAAGGAACGCGCGACGGCGGAAGCAGCCCGTTGGCTGGTCGCATTGGAAGAGAAACCCGATGACGAGGAACTGCGCGCCCGTTTCGAGATTTGGTTGACCGCAAGTGAAGTCAACGCGGATGCCTGGGCGAACACATCCGATATCTACGACATGATGGCGAAGACGCCACCCGTCCATACCGGCCATTGGGCGCCTTATGTCACCGCGCGCGGTAACGGTCACCCCGCGACAGCCGTTCGCGCAAATCATAGCCCACCTTCGGATCGAGCCTCTCAAAGGCGAAAACCGGTTCGACGCCATATCGCCTTGGGCGCTGCCGCGGCCGCCGTAGCAGCCTGTCTGGTAATCACCGTCATGCCTTCAGTTCTGATTCATCTCGAAGCGGACCATGTGACGTCGACCGCCGAGCTGCGGTCCATTCAAATGACCGATGGCAGCACGGTTCATTTGGCACCGGACAGCGCCATCGTGATCGACATCAATGGCGATGAGCGCCGTGCCCGTCTCGTGAAGGGCGAAGCCTTCTTCGAGGTGGCGCCCGATGCAGATCATCCGTTCACCGTGGCCGCACGCGATGTGAAGACCACGGTGCTCGGCACCGCGTTCAATGTGCGATTGGGCGAGCGCGGCGCTGTCGTCGCGGTCCGCGAGGGCCGCGTGCGCGTGGATTATGCGACGGCGCAGCCGCCGGCGTCCGAAGGTCTGAAAGCGGGTGATTGGGCCCGGATCGGTTGGACCGGTTCTGTCCAACGCGGCACAGCGCCGCCCGACGAAGCGGGCTCCTGGATGCAAGGACAAATCGTCGCGCGCGATCGACCCTTGACGGAGGTTATCGACGATCTTCGGCGATACCATGCCGGCGTGATCTTTCTGACCGACAGCGATTTCGGGGAGCAGCGGGTATCCGGCGTTTACAATCTCGCCGATCCCGTGGCGGCGGCGCAAGCCATCGCCGAGGCGCATGGTGGCGCCGCGCGGGAGATATCCCCTTGGGTTCTGGTGGTATCCCCTCGCTGACGCGGCATCGCTCGATGATGCCGGCAAAGTTGAACGCGCCGCCGAAAAAACTTGTCCGGCCATCGTTCTTTAAATCGGGAGCGACTTCTCGCCCGATGAAGCGGCGGTCCCCTGCCGTCCAGAACACCCGAAAAAATGCAAGTCGCCATTTTTTTGCCGAAAAACCCGAAAGCACCATCGTTGCCTAGTTAGGAATATGCGATTGATACGCATTCTCACATAAAGAGTACGTACCGGTCGGGGGCTGACCACTAACTAGGAGAAAAACGGGAATGCAAGTTCAAGGGGGATGCCAGCGATCGGTTCGCTACGGCTTATCGATGGTTTCAACAGCGCTGGCCGCACTATGGCTGATCAGCGGCGCGCAAGCACAGGACCGGCATTCGCCGCAGACGGTCGCACAAGAACAGCAGAGCACGTTCGACATCCCGCCGCAGCCTCTGATCGACGCGCTGGCCCTCTTCGGCCGCCAATCCGGCATGCAGGTTTCCGTCGATGCCGGGCTCATTCGAGATATCCGGTCAGCCGGCGTGAGGGGCGCTATGTCGCCGGAGCAGGCGCTTCGCCAAATCCTCGCGGGCACAGGGGTGAATTACCGCCTCACCGATGCCAATACTGCCATTCTGAAAAGCCAGATGGCGGAGAAGGAAGATGACGGCGCCATCGTGCTCAACCCCATCACGGTGGAAGGCCAATCCGAATCCGCCTACGGACCAGTAGAGGGTTACAAGGCGTCGCGCTCCGCAACCGCTACCAAAACCGGTGCACCAATCGTAGATACGCCGGCTGCGGTCCAAGTTATCCCTGCGGATGTCATTAAGGATCAGGGTGCGCGCAGGATGGAAGACGTTCTCCGCAACGTTGCAGGCGCCTATGACCTGGATAACGACCTCAACGTCGCCAGTCAGAACGCCTTCAACATCCGCGGCTTCGCAGTTCGAGACATCTTCAAGGACGGTATGCGTCTGACCGAATCCGGCCAGCAAGTGCTCTCCAATGTCGAGAGGGTCGAGGTGCTCAAAGGACCGGCATCACTACTATACGGTTCGTTGGAGCCAGGTGGCATGATCAACATCGTCACAAAGAAACCCTTGCCCGCCCCCCAATACCAGGTCGAGTTAGGCGTCGGCAGCTTCGGCTACGTAAATCCAGTGGTTGACGCGACAGGCCCACTGGGAAGCGACAAGATCCTGTACCGCTTCATCGGATCTTACGCGCATTCTAACACTTTCGTCGATAACGGAGACGACGACCGTTTCCTGCTGGCGCCGTCCTTGATGCTGTTGCCGACTGAAGACTTGACAATAAACGCGAGCTTTGAATGGACTCGGGTCGATAGGCGACCAATCTTCTTCACGCCGATTGTCGATGGCGGGCCAGATCCGCGGTTCGACCTCAATGCGGACTACCAGGCGGACTTTGCATTCAAAGAGACGGAGGAGATGTTTGCGAAATTGGGCTTCGAATACGATTTCGCCGAGAGCACGCGCGCGAATCTGAACCTGTCGTGGAAGCGCCGTACCCTAGACGAGTCGATGCTTCGCTTTTTCTTTGGCCCGGAGCAACCCGGCGGTGTTCGAGATCGCTTCTATTCGTTCCGGGACCAAGAAAACGATCAGTACGTTGCCGAGGGCAACCTGATCCATGAGTTTTCGCTTGGATCAACAGAGCACACCTTGCTTTTTGGCGGCGACTTCCGGCGCTTTGAAGACGACTACCGTGCCGTCAACATTACCGGCGGCTTCCCAGCTCCGATTGCCGGCCCCGGGAACGCCGATGTCCCCGAACCAACCCTAAGTACGCCGCCCATCCCTTTAGTGTCCGAACTGGAAGAGTCAGGTGTATACATCCAAGATGATGTTTGGCTGTTCGACCAAAGGTTAAAGCTAGTCGGGACACTACGCTACACGAGAATCAATAACATCTCCGGCGATCAGATTGACGACAAGGTGACGCCCCGGATCGGTGCACTCTACAAGTTGACGCCAGATACTTCCGCTTATGTCAGCTATGCGACTTCTTTTGAACCCGTCACCGGAACTGACCGGCAAGGTGCCGCCTTCGTTCCATCCGAGGGCGAACAATACGAGGCTGGTATCAAACAGGAATTCTTCAACGGTCAGGCGGCGGCCACGCTTTCTGTCTACCAGATCACACAGACCAATGTCACAACGCCGGACCCGGTCGACCCCAACTTCCGCGTCCAGACCGGCGAAGTGCGCAGCCGCGGGGTTGAGTTGGACGTGTCGGGCCAACTACTCGACCGCCTTAACATCTATGCCGCGGCTGCATACATCGACAATGAAATCACGAAAACCAACGTGGTCGGCCAGAAAGGAAACCGCAACCCGGAGGTTCCTACGTTTAAGGGCAGTCTATGGCTTACCTACGATCTCTACCGAAACGCTGAAGAGACCTTGACCATCGGCGGTGGTGTGTTCGGCGAAACAAGCAACTACGTCAGCACAGATAACAATGCAAAGCTTCCCGGATACGTAACCGTGGATCTTGGTGCCTGGTACGACTTCAAGCTCGCAGGCAAAGACCTTACCGCGCAATTGAACGTCACAAACCTTTTAAACAAAGATCACTTCGTCGGCGGCTTTTCGTTGGCTGCGCAGCGCGGTCAGCCTAGGACAGTCTTGGGCAGGATTTCGGTGAAGTTTTGAGCCACATGCTCTGGAATCCCACATTGTGTGACTATGCGGTCATGGCGTCCCCAACCGGGGTGCCATGACCGTTAAGGCCGCCATAGGAAAAATTCATCTCTACTTGGGTCTCTTGTTCGGCGCATGGTTCGTGCTTGTCTGCGTAAGCGGCAGCATCATCGTTTTCGAAGAGGAACTGGACCGGTTTCTATACCCCAAATTCTTCGGCCTTCAAGGCGATAGCGGCAATTCCGATCGGGGACCGCCAGTGCCACTGTCCCGTGTGCTTGCAGAGGTGCAGCAAGCATATCCCGGCCAAACGCCTCACCGTATTAGCTTCCGTCACGCGCCCGACGGGCCATATCTCGTCTGGCTTGATGATCCAGCGCATGAAACATGGCTGACACCTCAGTTTGAACTCACCTTTGACCAGTATGCCGGGGAAGTCATCGGGTTGCGAAACGGCGCTAATCCCATACGGCTGATCTGGCGGTTTCATATAGACCTTCTCATGGGAAAAACGGGGCGCACTGTCCTTGGCGTAACCGCGGTGCTCCTACTCGTCTCGTGCATTACCGGATTGGTGCTTTGGTGGCCTCGACGCACAAAGGTGCGTCAGGCTTTCACCATCAAGCGGCGGGCGCGCGGTCATCGCCTCAATATGGACCTGCATCGAGTGACGGGAATCTATCTGCTGGCGCCATTGGCGGTCGCCACTTTCACCGGCGTCGTTATTATTTGGCCGCAATACACATTTCCCGTATTGGAGCCGTTTCTACACATCCCTGAGCATACAGTGCCGGAGCGCCGGGCCGTCGCCCCACACTGGCGGGCCGACATCGATAGTTTGAAAGTCCGGACTCGGGAACTTCTGCCACATGGGCGTCTTGCATGGGTGGCAATGCCATCCAAAGACCGGCCTTTCTACCAGTTCTCGGTCCGCAGCTTTTCTAACGGTCATCCTCGCGGGCGAAGCTACGCGAAGTTCTATGCCGACAACGGTCAGCTCTACAACCATTCTTCCACCTACCGAGGCACGCTCGGCTACCAAATCAGGTGGGAGTGGCTGGTGCCGACACATTCAGGCGATATTCTCGGCGTGCCCGGCAAAATCGCAATCTTGCTCGCCGGGTTAAGCCCGATCGTGTTTATCGGAACCGGTCTCGTCATCTGGTGGAACAAACACAAGGCAAGAAGATATCGGGAGGCGAAGACGCGCGCCCATCCCACAGCAACGTATGAATAAGAGAAATTGTACATCACACGAACAGTCAGGAGCGGATTAAGCGTGGAGGAACAGCAAGATACATCGAACGAAAGCAACATTACGGCCTCTGAAGCCGGACCTGAAGCGGAAGCGCCTTCGCTCGACGAAAGTCCGTTGTCGGACGAAACTGTGAACGAGGATGGTTTGATCGGCGACGTCACCGCAACGCCCGATGGCGGCGTTGAAGCGGCGTTGAACATGCTCCAGGCCGGTGGGCCAGTGGTTATGATCCTGATCGCCATGTCGGTGCTGGCGACGGCAGTGACCCTGCTGAAGCTTTGGCAATTCAGCCGGACCAATGTTGGCCGGAGCCGTAACGGCCGTAAGGCGCTTCATCTGTTTAAGGAAGATAAGCCGAAGGAAGCGCTTGCCGTGGCGAAGCGTGCCCGCAGCCCCGCCGGCGAGGTGCTGGCCCGGGCGATCCGTGGCTTAGAGCGTGGGGTGCCGGAAGCGAAAATCCGAGAGGAGCTTCTGCGCTATGGCGGCGAAGTGCTCGAAACCCTCCGCGGCGGCTTCCGCATTCTGGAGGTAATCGCCTCTCTCGCGCCGTTGCTCGGTCTGTTCGGCACGGTGCTTGGGATGATCGAAGCGTTTCGCCAGCTCGAAGCGGCGGGCAACCAGGTCAATCCGGCCATTCTGTCGGGCGGCATCTGGCAGGCG
>JANQLP010000108.1 GCA_028280515.1 Hyphomicrobiales bacterium | reverse complement strand
GCGCGTGACCTAGCGCGAGCAGGCGCCATGAACGAAAGCCGTATGAACGACGCCAGGGCGCACGCCGTCGCTACCGAGCCGGTGCGCGCGCGTTCGGCGGTGGCGACCATCGGCATGCGGAACGCGACCGCACGGATGATGTCGACCGCAGAGACACGCGCGGGAACCGGACACGGGCAGGAGGCAAGATGAGCGAGCCCCTTTCGAAGGCCATGCTGACGATCGACCGCGATCTGCTCGGTCAGAACCTGGCGCCGGCGCGGGCCGACAGTCTCGCCGCGGAGGTCCGGCGCCTGAACGAGACGGTGCGCGCCCATGCCGACCGCCATCTCGACTTCTTCGATGAACCGGCAAGCTTCCTATCCGAACTGAGGCGACAGGCGTGGCAACGGACGTCCTCCGACGATCGCTGACCGAGGCGATCGGCCTGCTGGAAGCCGGCGCGGTCACAAGCCGGGAACTGGCCGAACAGGTGATCGACGCGGCTGAACGGTGGCAGCCGCACATCAACGCCTTTATCGCCATCGAAGCCGATGAACTCCGGTTGGCCGCGGACGCCGCCGACCGGCGGCGGTCCGTGAATCGCACAATCGGCAGGCTTGACGGCGTTCCGCTCGCCTTCAAGGACATGTTCGACCGCCCCGGCCGCAACGCCAGCATGGGATCGACGCTGCTATCGGACCGGATCGCGAAAACTCCGGCCACCGCATTCGCCCGCTTGAGCGATCAGGGCGCACTCTGGGCCGGGCCGCTCAACATGGCCGAATGCGTCGCCAGCCCCTCGGGCCACAATCCGCACTTCGGTCCGGTCCGCAATCCCTGGAACGTCAAGCATACGGCCGCCGGATCGTCGGGCGGTTCCGGCGCCGCGGTCGCGGCGCAGATCGTCTACGGGGCGTTGGGGTCGGATACCGGCGGGTCGATCCGGCTGCCGGCGTCCGTCAACGGCGTGGTCGGCGTCAAGCCCACATACGGACGCGTCAGCCGCGCGGGCAGCGCACCGCGCGCGCCGTCCCTCGACACGGTCGGCCCGCTGGCGCGCACCGCCCGCGACTGCGCGCTGCTGCTCGACGCAATGGCGGGCACCGATCCAACCGATCCGACGACATGGCAGGCGCCGCTCGAGCCGGCGCTACCGCTGATCGGCATGGACCTGTCGTCGGTCAGGCTTGGCTCCAGCAGCACCGAGCCGTTCGACTCCTGCGAGGCCGATGTCGCGCGCGCGGCCGATGATGCCTGCGCCGCGCTTGCCGGCCTGTGCGCCGGACGCATCGACCGCGTCCTGCCCGACATGAACGTCCTCTACGCGCTCGCCGACACGATCGCCAAGACCGAGGCGGCGGCGCTGCACGCGCGGTTCATGCGCGAACGGGCGGACGAGTACTCCGCTTTCGTCTATACCCGCACCGAGGTCGGCTTTCACCTGCCGCCGCAGCGCTATTTCGAGGCGCTGGCGCTGCGGGCGCGTGTCCTTGGCGAGTTTTCGGCGCGCGTGTTCGACGGAATCGACGTGCTGGCCATTCCGGTCATGCCGGTATGCGTGCCGACGCTCGAGGCGACCGATGCCGCCACACCCGATGCGATCAATCAGGTGCTGGGCCGGATGACGGCCTTTACGCGCCCGTTCAACTATCTTGGCCTGCCGGCGGTTTCGCTGCCTTGCGGCTTCGACGGGCAAGGGCTGCCCATCGGCCTGCAACTGATCGGGCGGCCGTTCTCCGAGCCCTTGTTGCTGGCGCTCGCCCACCAGTATCAGATGGTCACGGGCTGGCACGAACGCAGCCCCGCGCCGCCCGGCAAGGCGCACCGTACGTCGATGCCCGTCACGTTCACGAGAAGCAAAGGTGCCTGAATGCCCCATCCGCTTGATGGACTGCGAATTCTCGATCTGACAAACGTCATGGCCGGTCCTTTCTGCGGCTATCAGCTCGCCCTGCTCGGCGCCGAGGTCGTCAAGATCGAGGTGCCGGGAAGCGGGGATCTGGCCCGTCAGCTCGGCGCCGATCCGGCGTTGAACCGGAAGCAGATGGGCATATCTTTCCTGGCGCAAAATGCCGGCAAGAAGTCGGTGACGCTCAACCTGAAGTCCGACCGCGGCCGCGCGCTGTTTCTCGAACTCGTGAAGACGGCCGATGCCGTGATCGAGAGCTTTCGGCCCGGCGTGATGAAACGTCTTGGCGTCGACGCCAGGACGTTGCGGACGATCCGGCCACGGCTCGTCGTCTGCTCGATCTCCGGTTTCGGCCAGACCGGCCCGATGGCCAGCCGTCCCGCCTACGATCAGATCATTCAGGGGCTGTCGGGCATCATGAGCGTCACCGGGGACGAGGACAGCGCGCCGCTGCGGGTCGGTTTCCCCGTCAGTGACGCGATCGCGGGCCTGAACGCGGCGATGGCCGTGTCGGCCGCGCTCGCCGGCGCCGCGCGCACCGGCGAGGGCGCCACGCTCGACGTGTCGATGCTCGATTCGACCATCGTGACCGCGGCCTGGGTGGTTTCGAACTATCACATGAGCGGCCAGGCGCCGCGGCCGATGGGCAACGAGAACCGGACGGCCAGCCCGTCGGGCACCTTCAGGACCGGCGACGGGCTGCTCAACATCGCCGCCAACAAGCAGGAGCAGTGGGAAAACGTGGCCGATGCGGTGGGACTGGCGCATCTGAAACACGATCCGCGGTTCGCCGACCGCGAGGCCAGGAAACGCAATCGAGCCGTCCTGCGCACGCTGCTGGAGCAGGCGTTGGCCTCGCGCGGCGCGCTCGCGTGGGAAAACGAACTGAACGCGCGCGGCGTTCCGGCCGGTCGGGTCCTTCCGGTACCCGACGCCCTCGATCTCGAACAGGCCAACGGCCGGGATCTGTTCCGCACCTACCACGACGTCGCGGGGGTCGACCGCCCGGTCAAGGTCGCGAACGGCGGCTTTCTGGTCGCCGACGAAGGCCGCGCCGACCTGCCGCCGCCCGCCATGCTCGGCGCGCATACGGCCGAAATCCTCGACGAAATCGGGATCAACCCGACCGAGCTCCGACAACTCGCCGAGGACGGCATCGTATGACGGACACCACCGCAACGGCCGCCGGCGACTGGTGGCGCACCGCCATCATCGACATCGAGCCGGGCCGGATCCGGGTTCGCGGCTATCCGATCGAACAGCTCGCGGGCACCGTCGGCTTCGCCGAGATGATCTGGCTGATGCTGCGCGGCGAGCTGCCGGAACCGGATCAGGCGGCGCTGCTGGAGGCGATGCTGGTGTCGGGCGTCGACCACGGCCCACAGGCGCCGTCCATCGCCATCGCGCGGATGGCGATGACGTGCGGCGTCGGCATCAACAACGCCATGGCCAGCGCCACCAATGTGCTGGGCGACGTCCATGGCGGGGCCGGTGAACAACTGATGGAGCTGTTCGCCGACATCGTCACGCGCGAGCAGGACGGCGCCGACCCGCTGGTGGCGGTCCGCGCGGCGCTCGATACGTTCCAGGCGCACGTCAGCAGGTATGTGCCGGGATTCGGGCATCGGTTCCATCCGGTCGACCCGCGCGGGCCGCGCCTTCTGGGCTTGGTGGCGGAAGCGGCGCGCCAGGGCACGGTCGAGGGGCGCTATCTGCGCATCGCACGGCAGATCTCCGCCGACCTCGAACGCCGCGCCGGGCGTCATCTGACCATGAACATCGACGGCAGCGGCGCGGTGGTGCTCAGCGAGCTCGGGTTTCCGCCGATGCTCGGCCGCGGTTTGTTCGTCCTGTCGCGATCCGTCGGCGTCCTGGCGCACGCGTGGGAACAGAACCAGGCGGCCGAACGAAACAAGGGGCCGCTGCCGAGGCACGTCAAATACCGCTATACCGGCCGGCCGGCCCGGACGGTTCCTCGGTAGGAAGCGTGGGCGCGGCGGGCGATCGGACGCCGATGCCGAAGCGGATGCGCGTCGCTAGACGACACCTTTCGCCTGCAAAGCCTGCAGGTCACCGTCGGTGACGCCCAACGCGCCGTAGATTTTCGTTGGTTGCGGGGGCGCGCAACCGTCGTCAGCAGCAGGGGCTTTTCCAAACCGCGGCATGAAGGGCTAATCAAGTCCATATAATTCCTTGCCACCCGCCACATGTCCAGCCCAAGCGCTTTCTGAACAGAGTTCTCCAGTTGAAGGTGATTCTGGTGCTGGCCGCAATGTAAGCTGGTCCGCTTGATTGATCCGAATTGCCACAACGGCAGCGTCAAGTTCGTCGCTGATACCTAGTGGGAATCGCTAAGCTACTCACATATGCACCATTTTGGTATCTACGAGGCGACAAAGTGGTATAAAGCTGGCGCTGGCTCTAGCGGGAGTCGTAGAAGTGCCGCGTACCAGGTCCAAGAAGCAGAATGTGCGGTTGTCCGTCACACTCGACGAGTACGTAGCGTTAGCGTGGCTCGGCGAAGAGCTTGATCTGTTGGTTGCCTGGATGATTCGGCGCGCCGTGTCCGAATTCGTTGCCCGCCATCGTGAAGGAATCGCGGCCGACTTGCCGTTGCGGCATCCAGAGGCAAAGTCGGCAGCCGGTAAGAAATCGGGAGGATCGCATGGGCAATGAACCGGTAGTGCGGTGCGCCCGGGCACCTATAACGCAAGATCGGACCTTACAGTCCATAGAGGGGAGGCCGGCTATTCTATATTCCGCTGGTCGCCCCACTCGTCGAAATAGATTTGGTCCCTAGCTCCATGGCAACGGACCGAACCGCTTGCAGCGCCTTCACTCCTGCCAAGGATCTTCTGGCACGGCTTAGTCAGCCGTGTACAAAAGGGAGATGAGCAACATGTCCCACAGCAACAGTCTCATATCGTTCTTGCGACACTACGGTCCCATCCCGGCCAGCGACAACATGTACGACGAGTTGATTCAGTCTGAGATCGAACGTCATGCTATCGAACCTGCAATCCATATTGACCCGGCACGCCTCGATGAGGTGCGAAGCAACTTCGAGTCAGCTACTCCACGAAACGTAATTCTGACAGGGACAGCGGGCGACGGTAAGACCTATCACTGCCGCCGCATCTGGGAGCATTTCGGAGGCGACCCCGAAAAATGGAAGGCCGGGGAGAAGATCGTATCGCTTTCGCTTCCGGCATCAGGCAAGACGATTACCATCGTCAAGGACTTGAGTGAACTGACGCAGAGTGAGAAGGACGCAACGATTGCAGATCTCGCAATCGCGGTCGCAGGGAAGAACGAAGACAAGGTGTTTCTTGTTGCGGCAAATGATGGGCAGCTTCTGGCAACATGGAGAGACTGGTCAGATACGCAAGACGAAGATGCGCACCGGGTTTTCAAGTTAGTCGAAGACATGCTGGTCGAAGAACGCAAAACGGATGATGCGCTGGTTCTTGACCTTTACAATCTCAGCCGTTTGGACGCGTCGGTCCATTTTCAGGAACTCGTAGAGCAGATTGTCGAGCATCAGCAATGGACCCAATGCCAGGGCTGTGAGCTTCTGAAAGATGATGGAACTTCAACCTGTCCCATCCGGATAAACCGCGAGCGGTTACGCGGCGGGGCTGACGGCTCCATATTCAGGAAGCGCCTCGGCGAGCTGATGAAACTGGCCCGCGCAAACCGAATGCATCTTCCGATTCGTGACCTCCTCCTGCTGGGCGTGAACATCCTTTTGGGTGACCGACAGGGCCGGCAAATTCTTCTGACATGCCGAACTGCAAAAAACCGTGCGGAAAAGGAGGACTTTCGACAGACAAACCCTTACGCCAACGTGTTCGGCATGAACCTGCCGGAACGACAACGACAGCAATATCAGGTGTTCACAACACTCGAAGGGTTTGGAATCGGGCGCGAGACGGATAACAAGTTCGACAACCTGTTGATCTACGGCACATACGGTGAGTCGGACCATTACAAGAAGTTTATTTCGGACGACATCTACTATGGCGCACGTGCTTACGAGCCGTATCTGCGCGACTACCTCGAAGGGGAGCGCGAGAACATAGACGAGTTCATGCGCGCACTCGGCCGACAGCGACAGCGTTTGTTTTTCTCACTACCGCCCGACATGGCGTTCGATCCGTGGCGCCTGACTGTCTATCAAGCGTCGGGCCGCTTCCTGGAGTTCATCTCCGGTCTTGCCAGAGGTGCTGATGTCTCGCGAACAGTGGAACTGCTCGTCAAGGGTCTCAACCGGACTTTCTGTGGCATGATGATTGACGACGGAACGCAGCTTTATCTCGCATCATCGGGAGGAGACGGGCGTGGCAGGATCGCCTCACTGCTAAACTACGACCTGCCGACGAAGAGCCACCGCCGCGATCCGTATCTCCACTTCACTCTCGCCGCGGACCACGCGACACCATGTCTGCAAATCATCGATCCCGCAGGTGGAGGAAACGATGTTGTGGATAGCCTGAATCTCCAACTAACGCATTTCGAGTACCTTGTTCGTGTCGCGAACGGGAGTCTCCCTGCAAGCTTCTCACGCCAATGCAATGAGGATTTTCTGGATTTCAAGCTTCGCCTAATCAGTCGGCTCGACGAGCTGATCGGTGAAACGGTGTCAACTGACGAAGTGAATCTTCAGGCGTTGACTGTTGATGAAAGAGGGCGAGCTCATCCCGACAATATCCGGATTAGAGTGAACCAATGAATTCGCCTCTCGAAGCACCGGCAAAGTACAGAGGTGATGTCAACGTCTGGGTCGATGAGGCAATCTGGGGGCATCGCCTGTACAACGATCAAACGCCATGGCTGGTCTTTTTGGAGTTCCTGGCAATCTTTCAGTCTCGAAACTCCGAGGGGCACGCCCTCAACGAAAACAGACGTGATGGTGCGCACGAGTCCTTCACCTATCATATTCCCAGACTGGTCCCGCTACGGCAGCTAGTATTCAATAACCCGCATATCCGGCATGTGGAAGCAACGCTATCTTCGGATTCTGAGCGGTGGCGGTCATGGCTGAAGGCTTTCGCTACCGACGATGATTTCAGCTATTTGCAGGATCGATTTGGTTCTTTTGCCCGCCTTGCCCGAGTGATCGAGTTTTTCCAGACGACAGGCATCGAGCCTCACCGGCAACGTCGGTGGAGCTCACGGTTCCTGTTTCCGTACGGTCCGAACTGTCTCTATGCTGATCTTCCCGCGAACATAAACGGTAGCCCTGACCGGCGCTTTTTTGCCCGTAGCGGGGAATTGCTCTACCTCATGTTGAACCGCAGCGGCGCAGGCCCAGAGATCGCAAAGGCGATCTCCGAGAAGCTGCTGCGGAGCGATGAAACCTGGAATCGGGTTGTCAGTGCCCTTCTACCAGGGGACTTCCGTGTAGACTCGAATTCTGTCGTCAGCACGATTGGATATCTTCCTTACGCTGAGCGCCCGGAATACGCCGCGCTTGCTGAAACCTGGACGAGCCTGCTTCAACTTGACCTTCCAGGTGAAACGCTGCTCGACCCGCTCATGCGTCTCTCCGCATTGCACATGCTTCTCTACATGCTCCGGAGAGGGAATGAAGAGGTCGGCGACACGAGCGAGCCGAAGTTCGTATTGGAAATCGCGTCTCCGAGAAAGACGACGATGTTTGAACTCTCGGCTGAAAACTTCGGTGCAAACCGGATGTTGTCCACCCGAGCCGTTCGCGCATATGTGGAATCGGCAAAAGCGAGTGAGCAGTGGCAGAAGGTGCTGGAGGCGCGCGCGCCCGCCGATGCGGTGCGCGAATATCTGACGGAGCGATTTGAATGGGACCCAGACGATGGACCACCCTCCGGCGATCCCGACACCATTTTTGATACCCTGCGCAGCTACGCTGAAAAGAGGCATCAGCAGCATGTCGCTAAAGTGCATATGGAATGGGCGCGACAGATCGGGCTTGTAGTATCCCGACGGGGAACTGGTACGTGGTATTCGCCTGACGACTCGCTCCTGAAAGCTCTGGTGATGTGTACTGTTGACGAGGGCCGCGAGGAATATCACCGGTTTCTGGCGAAACTGTATGAACGCTTCCGTCTCGTGATCGGTGCAAGTGAAGCGGAGCGCGCCTTCGGCTCTCTACCGACCGATCAGAATGCGTTCATGCAAAACACGCAACGGCTTGAGCAGCGACTGCGTACACTCGGCCTGCTCCGCCGCTTGTCGGATGACTGCGCCTATGTCGAAAACCCGTTCGGGAGCCGCTCATGACAAGGAATGAACTGATCGCAGCGGTCGCCCTCGACTTTATCAAGGCGCTGGTTGAGCAAGAGCCGGAAGGCTCGTTGCGTTATTGCATGCTCGGCCTTGAGGCCTCTCTTGTTCGCTCTATAGCGAAGGCTGTGTTGGGCGATACAGAGGCAAGTGCAACGGTGGCAGTCAGAATTTCGTCTGCCTTTGATCCAGACGCAGATCTTCCTGGAGGGGCAAGAAGCGACCAGTCCATTACACATTGGCGCCATTGCCGGCTTCCCGAAAGGAAAAGAGCGGTTCTGTTCGCAGCCTCGCAAGAAGAGCTTCAGCGCAACGACAAAAGCGTCGAGAAGATCACAAAGATTGAAACAGACACACTGCGCGCCCGGTATAACGCATGGATTGACAAAGTTGGCCTCACGGCGACACATCTCGACCAGGCCAAGCGCAGTCATCTGCTAGCGGCTCTGGAATCCGCAAACAGCACTCATGCAGCGCGTACAATCGAGACATTCGCGGATTTGGTGCTCGCGATTTCGGACGGCGTGATCTCGAAAGGTCTTCCCCTACAGAAGGCCATCGACAATGCTTTGCCCAGCCTCAGATTGCCGCGCTATGCAGGCTATTTTGATCGAATTCCGGACAGAAAACGAAACACGCCGTCGGAATGGAACAAGGTATTTCGGCGACTTCACAGCCGGATGCGCCCGCTTCTCGTGCGGGAAACAGATCGTGGGGAACCCATTCCGCAAGAGTTATTGAGAAGCAACTTTGAGGAACTCAAGGACCGTTTGACGGATTCTGAGTGTACGGCAATCGAAAACTTCATCGATGCTGACCTGCGGCTCGATGGCTGGTCTGATAGTCAGAAGGCTTTGGTCGAACAGGATTGGCGAACGATCTCTGACCTTTTCGAGGGCATCACAAGAAGGGCTGCTCTCACGCTCGGAGAGCAGACGATCAAGTTCTTCGATGATGAATTCGACGATCAGCTCGACGACGATGAGCGGGAGTTGCTCGCCGGCACGTTCCCTAAAGAGCCGTCGGACGATCTTCAGGAGTTCTTCGAGTCTCACAGAGAGCATCTGGCACGCGACAAGAGGCTGTCGAGTTCCTGGGAGCGTTACATTTACAGAAACCCGCAGACCTATGACGATTTCCTCGTCGGGCTTTTGAGCACAATTGACGGTTTGCGCCGACGCACCGCAGATGATGAATTCGCCGAAAACAAGCTTCTGGTTCGCATTCCCAATGCGCGGGAAAAGAGCTTCTGGCGTGGTAAGAACCCGCGGGTTGCGCGGTATCTTGCCTACCGCTATCGGGGCCTAGGGTCTCTCCTAGGAGAGGATGTCGAACTGGACTTCGGGAAGCTGGAGGAGTTTTACTTCCCACAGGCAGATCCCGATCTGGCGAAGGTCACATCCGGCTCAAAAGAAGCGAGGTCGATCAAGTTTGAAGTCGTTCTCGATCCGGATGGAGCAAAATCGAAGCTCATATTCCACTGGGAAATGCCGGTCGATGCTATCGGCATGTCATTGCCCGATGACCTTCTAAGCGTTGCCAATCATAATGGGGAGCATGCACTTCTGCCAACCGCAGATATTGCAAGGCAATCTGTTAGTTCCAAAGGCAGCATCCAGCGGATCGCGCTGGATGATGTGAACACGATCCGCGATGTAACCAACACGAATGACGGTAGACTCGTCGCGCCGAACAAGGAAAGCGGTGATCGAAGTGGTGCATTTCTCTCCGCTCTGGAGGAACTTTCCAAGGTTATCGGCCAGGAAAGCGCCGATGAGATACGCGGAAAACTTGACGCGTTCTTAAGCACTTTCACAGAGGCGATACGTGAATGGACCTTGATGGACGGTAAGGGCATCGCCTCCGACGCGTTCATCACACAAGCTAATGCTTATGGCCAACTTCTTGAGTGTCTCCTGGATCTCGCGAACAACGATCTGGCCCGTGAAAAGCTCTGGCAGGAAATCCTGCGCTTCGGTGTTGCCAATATCGGCGCGGGTGCACCTGCCGCGATTATCACACCATGGCACCCTCTGCGTTTGGCGGAAGTAAGCATCAAGGCCCGGCAGGCCGCCCAGCTGATTAAGGATGTGCTCTACGCAAACGAGGAAGATATTTCGGGGGCTGATCTGTTGTTCAGTCAGGTCCAGCGCGAGCTTGTGTCAAATTTCTACCCCGAAGTTTGCATCGGTTTCGATGACGACAAACCTATACTGCTTGCCGCTGCTGACACTGCATACGACTACACTCTGGCGGAACCGCCCTTGCGCCGTACTCGGCCCGACGGTGATGACGCCCAGGATATCGACCCCGGAGTTGCAGCCAGAGCATTTGGCGTGGTTGGGGAGCAGTATCTCAAGCTCCTGCCCCATGAACGAAACAACTTCTCGGTCGTCTTATACAACGCGGAATCGAAAGCACTGCCGAGCGCACTTGCGTCGGAGCTTTCGAGCAAAGTTCAGCAGGAGAATGAGCTTCAGTGCGATCTGCTTCTGACCCACTCCGAACCATCGAGCATACGACGCATTTACGAGCAACAGAACGCAACGGTCGGCGATGAGTCTGGATCGATCATGGCGAGCGAGGCGGCACGAGATTTCCTGTCTCGCATGCGTGTCGGGTTCCTTGAAACGACCGACCTCCCGAATGATGAAGCTGACCGCGCAGCGGATTTGGTTGCTTTGCAGGACGTTGTTGCGCGAAACGCCAAACTGGTTTGGAAGAAAGCACCAGGTAAACGTCACCCTGAACTTGCCGTACACGTTCCCGCCCGGTGGTCGCGGCGGCGTCCGATTGGGGTCGCAGACACTGCCACGGCCGTATATCTAGCCTCCCCTTCACAACCACGCGTCGGCCAGACCTATCTAAACACGATCCAATGGTTCCTCGATGGTGACAACTCGCTACCAGGAGATGTTGTTCCGGCCAGGGAGGTAAATTTCCGAGACGGAGCAATTGGAGATGTGTTTGGGCAGACGCATCGGATCGGTGAATGGGTGGTGAATTTTGATGAACTCGTGGATCGTCGGCTTCTGACGAACAACGGCATACACGTCATACGACATATTCACGACCGTTATGTTGATCGCAATATCATAGTCTCCACAACATCGAAGCCGCGTCTTCTCCGCGCGCTTCTTCGCGAGCGGCTCGATCGCCTCGATCCGGCAATCGTTGGCGGAGATTACAAAGTTATCGACAGCCTTATTGAGCAAGCTAACGCGATCTCAGGGCAAGTTGTGATGCGTGCGGCGCGCTACGGGCACTATGCAAACGAACTGCTGGGTATCGTGTTGTCGATGGAGAAAATCCGTTCGGGCCTTGGAGGAGCGGATTTACCACTTGGCTGGTATTTCCTTGATGATTTCGCTTCTTGGTTCGGACAACGCGAAGAGCAAATCGCCGACATCATGGCGATCGCGCCTCGAATGGAGAACGGCAATCCCGTTCTGAAAGTAGCGATTTCCGAAGCCAAGTTCGTCGGCTCAGTGGGCTATCGGGCGCAAGCCAAAAAATCGGCGAAACAGTTGGAAGAAACGGCTGCCCGCATTGGCCGGGCGCTTGACCCCGAGCACAAGCGAATTGATCGCGATATATGGCTGCACCGCTTGGGCGACTTTATGATCGAAGGGATAGAACCGTTTGATCCTGCCCAGTTGAATGGTTGGGATCTTCATAGATGGTCGGATGAAGTACGACAGGACAGGATTCCAATCCAGCTTGTCGGGTTCTCTCACGTCTTCGTTCATGATGATGATGACTACGTGGACGCTGGCGGCGCCTCACCGCTAAAAGGGATACCGCATTGCCTACAGCAAATCTTTGACAAACCGCGCGTAGCGGATGCGCTTCGTACCTTTGCGTCGACTCGCGTTGCATCTGACGTACCAGCTATTTCCGATGGAAGTGATTGGGCCGATGCACTCGTATCCTCGGAAACGATGCAGCAGCACGACGACGTGACTAGGGATGAGAGCGCACTGGCTTCTGATGATGAAGAAGCAGTATCCAACGACAATGCAGCAGCGGACAGGACCGAGGCAGAATCCGGGACGAGAGAAGAAACCGGGAAAGATCAGGAAGCGAGCGAACCAGGAACATCTTCCGACACTGACAAATCCGATGGCGCCCACGCAGATGAAGAAGTGCTGATCGCCGAAGAATGTCGTGATAAATGGCCCTCACCTGATCTTGCCGCTTGGGTAAGCGCCGGGCGGATTTCAGGCGAAGACGACGATGAGGCGAAAGAGTGGCTTGATATGACGGTGAAGTCGTTGCAGCGCGCATTGCGCGGATACGATATGACCGCTGAACTCGTCGGCGCGCGTCTTACGCCCAATGCTGCTCTCGTTCGTTTTCGTGGATCAGACGATCTTACCGTTCCGAAGGTGGAAAAACGGCGGCAGGAACTTCTCACGTCTCATGCGATCAAAGTAATCAACGTCCTCGCTGCACCGATGGAAGTTGTGATCATGGTTGCCCGCCCGAGCAGGACGATCCTGCGCCTACGTGATCTCTGGCGGCAACGTGTGCTTCCGTCTAGCGCACCGGCGTCGAATACAAGCCTGTTGCTGGGAGCTTGTGAAGCCGACGGCGAGCTGCTCTATCTGAATGTAGGGGATGGATTCGGCGGGTTACAGCCTCACGGCCCGCATACATTGATTGCCGGTGAGACAGGGAGTGGTAAAGGCGTACTCGTCCAATGCCTGCTTTTGGACATCTGCGCAACGAACTCGCCCTCGTATGCTCGTATCCAGATGATTGACCCGAAAGCCGGTATCGACTTTCCTTGGCTCCGTCAAATGCCCCACCTTGACGGCGACCTGATCACTGATCGTGAAGCAGCTGTCGAGGCGTTGGAATCACTTGTTGCGGAAATGGAGCGGCGCAACCGTTTGCTGGCCGAATCCGGTGTCACCAAGCTCTCCCATTACAATCGGAAAGTTGAACCCAGTGAACGCTTGCCCCGGATCTGGTTGTTCCATGACGAATTGGCCGACTGGATGATGATCAAAGAATACAGGGAGGCTGTGGAGTTGAATGCCAATCGCCTCGGTGTCAAGGCGCGTGCAGCCGGTATAAACCTCGTGCTCGTTACCCAACGTCCGGACAAAGACGCTCTGCCGATGCAATTGCGAGCAAACTTGTCCAACCGCCTCGTTCTAAAGGTAGCAGACAAACGGAATTCAGAACTGGTACTCGATGAAGCTGGCGCGGAACGCTTGCTGGGCCGGGGCCACCTCGCAGCCAAACTCTCCGGCGAAGGCAAGATCATACTTGCGCAAGTGCCCTTCATTGACGAAGACGAGATCGTTGAGGTTGCCGGACTTGTTGCACGTGCCTGGCAGACACCGGAGCCGGAAACAACAGCCAGCTAACGTTCGATTCTATTTATGACACGCCAGGCATCCCTTCGCCTGACCGTAAAGATCATCAATATCCAGAGGCTCGCTGTCCGGTCTCAACGGGTTCGGCTGGACCTTCGCCCGCATACGCTCAAGCCGGTCCGCATGGTCGGCCCTGATCTGCGCGATCCGCTCGGGTTGTTCCAGCTCTTCCAGCGACTCTCCCTGGCTCCAAGTGAAGGGCGATCCGTGTTCCACAGCGTCCTTCTCATACGCCTTGGCTTCCTCGAACGCCTCCGGGTGCTGCTCCCTGAGCCGCACCCATTCGATCTTCTGCTGGAAAAAACAGAAGGTGCAGCCGCTGCGCGTGCGCCACTCGTAGTATCTGGGCAGGCCGAGCCCCGCACCGTCGAGGATTTCGAGAACGCCCGGCTTGTCTATGCCCGCGTCCTTGAACGGCAGCTTGATGACGAGGTTGTCGTGTTTCGAGGCGTAACCCGCCCTGTATTCCTCGTCGCTGCGGATGGCGACATAGCTGTAGACGGTCGTGCCGTCTTCGAGCATCGGGCGGAGCCAGCGTTCGAACGGACGGAGTTTAAGCTGCCGCGTACACCAGCGCGTTTGCGGCGAGGGCAGAAAATCATTGTACTGCTTGAGCCAGAAATCGAAGTCACGGTCGGGATTCAGCTTGCGGATTTCCTGCCCGAGAAACCCCTCAAGACGCCCGAGGAATTCATAGACCTCGGGCAGTTCTTTGCCGGTGTCCGTGAAGAAATATTCAATCTCCAGCTCTGGATGGTGTTGCCGCATATAAACGGCAAGGGCCGCACTGTCGCGGCCGCCGGAGAGACCCAGAACATGTTTCACGGACTTGGCTTTCAAGACGCAGCTCTTCCTTTCCCGTTCTTTTGGGTCGGTTTCGGCGCGTGCATGTATCGCGTGCTGAGTTCAGCCAGCGCGGCGAGGATGATGCTGCGGCGGGTCGTGTCGGACTCGTCCAGCGCCGATGCGACGCGTTCGATCAGCTCGTTCACGGCCGCGCGGTCCGAGTCAGCGATGTCAAATTCTTCCAGCAGCGGCGCGGGCCGGCCGTCCATACCGATCACGACGGCCATTGCTTGCCGCTTCTCCGGGCGTCCCTTGACGCGCGCATAGGTCTCGGCGCGCACGAATTTCTGCGCCATGTCGGCAAGCTCGATGGTGGCGCGGTCAAGGTCGGGATCAACCCAGTCGCGCGGCGGCTTGTTGGCGGCGAGGCTGGCAATCCCCTCGAAACTCTCGTCGGTGCCGTCGAAGGCGGCCAGCCGGACGACAAACGCATCCAGCCGGAAGTCCCCGGCAAGTTGCTTGATGTTCTCGGCCCGGTCGCGCAACTCGGCGAGCGATTCCGGCGACGCGTTCGGGACCTGCAATTCCGCGAGCATGATGTCGCGCAAGCGGTTCAGCATCTCGGGATAGGCATGCACCAGTTCTTCAAGCCCGCCGCGAACGCTCGCGACGACGCGGCCAAGGTCTTTGCCCTTGGCGTATGAAACGTCTTCGCCGAGCGTCGCCGGTAAATCGTCGAACAGGAACTTGTTCGGATCGTTCGCGCGATTGAAAATTTCGCGAACATGAACCGCGTTGGCGGACAGGCGCATCGTCCGCCGTGTCCATTGCGGCAGACGGTCGAAGATCGCGACCAGGCCGCGCGCGACATCAATTGGCTCCAGGTGCACAAGTTCGTTCTCGCTGTCGAGCGCGCGCACAACTTTCGCCATGTCGGACAACAAGCGGCGGGAAACCTCGGTCAGGTTCATCCAGCGCAACTGGATCGCGCCGGCGTCTTTCGCAAGGTAATCGACATCGACATCGTCGAACCGCGCCCGGAATATACCTTCGCGATAGACGGCGAGTTTGTCGCGTTGCGACAACATGAACGCGACGGCCAGAATCGGCATCAACCCGTCTTTGACGCCGAAGGGCGGCTTGCGCCACTCATCGAAGATTTCCGAGACAGCAAGGGTACGGCCTGCATTGGCTTTCACAAGATCGAGCGCCTTTTGCCAAACGGGAGCGAGACGGCACGGATCGTCTTCGCCCTCCATAGGCGAGACAAAACGCCAGCCGTCTCCATCACTCGCATAAAGGCCGGTCTTTTCGAGTATCGACGCGAACAGCCCGCCTTCCGCGGGGAACCCGTCGATGCCGAGCCGGTCCGCCCCTTCGTTCAGCACCATATTCCGCAGCAGGATGTTTTGCGCGGCGATGGCGTTGCTCGACGGTTTTTGACGGTTAAGCAGTTCGTTGTGCAGACGCGGACATGATTTGAAGCGCTTTCCCGCAAGCTCGGACGCGACGCTGTTCAGGTCCGCTTGCCGCAGGTGTTTCGGCTGGTGGTTCTTGCGAAACCAAAGCGCGTTGTCGAACGCCTTGTGAAACTCGGTTTCGAGCAAAGCCTGCAACGCCGCCAGCCGGGCAGACACTTCACGCCGCGCCACGCTGTCTCCAGCCAGTTCGGGGTGATCGTTGCTGACGCTGTCGAGCGCGAAGAGTTCGCGCGCCAGCGGCACGATGGCCCATGACCGTTTGGAGATGCCGACCACGATATCCCACGCGTCGCTGTGCCGCGCCGCTTTGCGGCACAGCTCTTCCGCGTGCTTCTGGCTCTCTCCCTCGGTCGGGATCGCGAGAAGAAACTGTCCGATTGCGCCGTTCTCCGGCGAGAACGCCGAAGCAACACGCTCCAGTTCGCTGAGAGGTACGATATTGACATCGAACCAGCGCAACGCGCCGGTGTCGTGGTAGTGACGCTTGGCGAGAATCGGCTGGAGACCCGCCAGGGATTTCAACTCCGTAAAGTCGATTTCGTCGATATCGTCGAGAGCGCCGCGCACAGCACGATCAATGTCGAAATCGCTTCCGGCGAAGATGGCATGCGCATCGAGGAACTTCTTGAATACCGTGAACGACCAGGTGTCGAGGTCGGACAGGGTCCTTTCCAGCGTCTTAACGGTCTCTCCGGGATAGCAGCTTCGCAGCAGTTCGAACCGCGCAACGAGGCCGGATCGTTCCTTGAACAGGTCGATGACGGCGATGGTCTTGAGCAGGCCGATATGGAGTTCATTACCGCCGATGGCCTCGCATCGCTCCAGCGCCTCGGCAGCGAGAGCCCAGCGATGTCCGTCGGGGGACGCAAGGATTGAAGGCTCAAGATTGGCTCGCAGATAGTCCCAGAGCCGGTCCGGTCCGTAGAGCGCATCGTCGCCGGCAGTGTTCAAGAAGTCCTGAAAGCCGTGCGGTTCCGAAGAATTCAGGAACCCGAAGATGCTGCGCTGGTTCTGGCCGAAACGCCGTCGCGATATCGGCCCGAGCAGACAGGCGACGACGGGGTGCAACGGCCAGCAAGCCTCAAGTATCGCGGTGAGCCGCTCCGCGTCGCCCGCGCGATCGCGCCGGGCGAATTCCGCGACCGTAGCGGCCAGCGAGCGGAATTTCCGAGGACAGGCATCGCTCTCGATAGCACGGGAAATCAACTCGATTTGCTCTTCACCGGCGGTGTTGACGACAAGGTCGATGAACCGCCCCTGAATCTTCGCCCATTCGTCGCGCATCTCGTGGGAGAGGCGATGGGCGTATTCCTCGAATGCCTGGTGCAGCACGCCGACGATCAGTAACCGCCCGCCGCTACGCGAGGCCGCTTCGGCGAGTTGCTGGAGAACGTAGATGTCGGAGCCGTCCTGTGCGGCGGCTTCCAGAAACTTCCCCATTTCGTCAATGAACAGAACGAGGCCACCGTGCGTCTTCGGCTTTTCAGCCGCCGCATCGACCAGCGTGTCGATCAGTTTTTGCTCGGACCAGCCGCCGCGTGGCCTGCGCGATACGATCTCGGATTTATGCACGGCTTCGCCGATGACCGCCACGGGATCGTCGCGGCGGCCGACCACGGGAACGACGCGCCATCCCTTCGTGCCGGTCGGCATCGCCCTGTGAATGTCACCGGCCAGCTTGCGACCGAACAGCTCCCCGGCTTGCTTCTGCAATCCGGCATTGCCGTTCAGCAATGCCGCGAGCGCGACCACAAGGCTCGACTTGCCGCTGCCATACGGGCCGGTCCATGTGAACGCGCCTTGTCCGGTCTCGGCCACATGCCGCGCCATTGTTGCGAGCACGTCGGCGGAAGATTGCGGGCAGATAAAACCCTCTAGCGCGGAGTTCTCTCCAAGATCAGTGTCGATCCGGATAGACCTCAAAAAGCGGCGCGCTATGCGGACACGTTTGTTCAATGGCACTACGCGGCCTCCCTTCGGGTGGCGCCGTCGTAATCCATCGGCAGCCAATTGAACCTTGTATCGCTGTCGATATCGACGTTGCGGACAACCTGCTTCAACCCGGCGGTCTCGGACCATTGCAGCGCGCCGCCCGTCGCGTCGTCGAGGGCGGCGAGCCGGTCGGCGACATCGTTTTCATCTAGGCAAAACACACGTCCCGGCGCGCCGGGCGCATGCGCGATGGCTTCGAATGCCAGCGTCGCCGCATCCGGCGAATACCGCGACCAAAAGTCTGTCAGAGCATAGGCGAACACGCCGTCACCCAAAGTCGATTTCGGTCCGCGCACGAAGCGAAACATGTCCTTCTTTCCGACCGCCTTTATCAACCCCAACTCAGTGAGAGGCGATTCAAGCGCATCGTCGTGTCCGGTTCTGCCCGAAGGTGCGCGCGCAGCATAGGTGCGGATAAAACAGGCAACATCGTTTCTGACGGTCGTGGTCGCGACCCGCGCCCAATTGCGATCTTTCGCAAGCCGGTCGAGCTTCTTCACGAAATGGTCCCGCTCGAAGGTAATCGCCGGGAAGTGACTGAACGCCCAGAACCATGTCGTCTTTTCAGGATAGGCCGCCAACTGCCAGTGAATCAGCCACAGGGTCGCAGGATGCTCCATAAACGGATCAAACCCGGCATCGTCGCTTAACAGCGTTCGTCCGAGTTCGGCTGTCCTGACAGCGTTGATCGCCGGTTCTTCTATGACGCCCGCCGCCTTCGCCCAATGGCGCATCGAGGCGACCATGTTCTTGCCGACGCCGAATCGCGCAATGGCGTCGTCATCCCAACACAGCGTCCTGTTATCGTCTTCGTGTTCGGTCTCGGCAACGCGGTCATACGATTTTTTCAGCCATCCATAGCGAAGCGGGAAGGTTTCATGCCCCGAAAACTGCGGGCTGTAGGTGTGCTGAAAAAGTGGTCCGCGCGCCATTTGTCCCCTCGGCTACTGGATGGTGCCTCCAGTTCGACTGTAGCGCACGTCTTGTGCTATGGTCAATGAAAGCTGGATGCAGCGTCCAGAAGCTCACTGACTGCGGAATCCGGTGCAGCGCGCGTTATTTTGGCGTTATCTTATTGAGGTACAATGAAAATCGGCAAAACAATCTATCTCGATCATCAGGCGACGACGCCCTTGGATCGGCGTGTTTTGGCCGAAATGGCTCCCTACTATAGTGATTCCTTTGGTAATCCGCATTCGTCGGATCATGCTTTCGGGTGGGAATCCGCACGCGCCATCGAAAAGGCCGCTGCAAAGGTGGCGCGTCTAATCGGCGCGGCCCCAGACGAAATCACCTTCACCTCCGGTGCGACCGAGTCGAACAACTTAGCGTTGCTAGGGCTCGGCCGCCGAGCCGCCGGGGGCGAACGCAGGCGCATACTTGTCAGCGCCATTGAGCACAAATGCGTGATGGCAGTGGCGCGCGTGTTGCAGGAGCAATACGGGTACACCATCGCGCAGATACCCGTGAACCGGCAAGGATTCGTCGAAGCAACGGCACTCGAAGACATGCTGGACGAAGATGTTCTCGCCGTATCCATCATGGCAGTGAATAACGAAATCGGGACGATCCAGGACATCAAGAGGATATCCGAATGCGTTCGCCGCCAAGGGTCCGTATTCCATTGCGACGCGGCGCAAGGGCCGCTCGCCATATCAATGACTGCGCTTGCATCACATACAGATATTCTCAGCCTAGCCGGCCACAAGATGTACGGCCCGAAAGGTGTCGGTATTATCTTCATCGCACGTGGTCTCGAAGGCCGGATCGAACCGTTGATCTACGGCGGCGGTCAACAAAACGGTCTCCGTTCCGGCACGGTCCCCGTGCCCCTTTGCGTGGGTCTAGGCGCGGCCGCTGAATTGCTCACTGGGAAAGAAGCGGAAAAACAACGCGGAGCGCTACGCCACCGCCGCGACGCCTTTGTAAATCGCCTCAAAGGATTGCGCTGGCCGATCTCGGTCAACGGTCCCGAAGGTGATGCATGGCACCCTGGCAATGCGAATATCTGTTTCGCCGGTTTCTCCGCGCACGACATTTTGGCTGCGTTTCAGCCCAATATGGCGGCCTCCACAGGCTCAGCCTGTACGTCAGGCATACCGGAGCCATCACATGTCTTGAGAGCGATTGGATTGAGCAATGATGAGGCAGAGTCCTCGATCCGATTCAGCCTGGGTTTCGGAACAAGCGATGACGACGTTGAAGAAGCTTACACCCTGATCGAACGCAGCTTGGAAAGACTGTTGAAGGCAGATCTCGCACATACAGCCTGATACGCTTCTTCGTGGATTGATTTACTACACTAAGGAAACTCCCGCCGGTTCGTGATCAACTAGTTATAAGACTGCACACTCTTGCGCCGCATAAGAAAAAATATTATGTGTCAAATACTTAAGGCCTCCAAGGTCCACCATCGAGCCAACTCAATCGGAACTCAGCGCCGGACGCCGCCGCCTTGATCACTGGTAGCGCGAAGCTCGCGATCTCGCTTATTGTTCCGCTGAGGTCTGGCGCGGCAATAAACAGCGGTTCGCGGCGGACGAAGGCAACCCATTGGCGCTGCTTCTCCGGGTCCTCTGCGAAGTCTTTGTCGAGGCCTTCCGGCGTCGTCTTCGGGATAGCCGTCTGGCGCCGCTCGAAGGTCGCGCAGACGGCGGAGTTGAGTGTTTGACCATCGAAGTCGAAGAGACGAGATAGCGCTAGCAGGTCATAGAAGTCCTTCATTCGGCTGTTCGCGCGGCCAAGCTCGACAATCGCCTGAAGCTTCTCGGCGATGACGGTTTCCTTTGGATAAGCCTTCAGCCGCGGGCCCTCGGACGCAAGCAGCGGCGGAAACTCCATTTCCTCCACCGCCGGCGTGATGGCGTCGCCGAAGCCAATATCGACCTGCACCGGAATTCTGGTCTTGCCGAGAAACGCCGTCGTCTTCACCCGAACACCGCCGTACCGCTGTTCCTCGCGGATAGGCTCGACCCTCAGGCTGCCGGTGTCGAACACCAGACCGTCATCATCCACCGCTGTCTCGCAGATCGTGCGGAAAGTGGTTTCGATTGATGATGTGGCGGGATCGCCGTGGCCGAGGAGATCAAGATCCTGCGTTGGACGAAACGGATCTTCGAGCCATGCTGTGAAGAGCATGGCGCCCTTCAGGACGAATTGATCGCTTTGCGGAGAAATGCTCAGCCGATAAAGCAGCCGTTCGATGGCGTAGCGGCGCAAGATGAGCTGGTAGTTGGTATTCTTCGCCCGCGCCACATTGCGCAGCTTGGCAAGTACAGATGCGGGAAGATTGACCGGCTTATCCTTCATCGGCGACCACGCTTTCGAGATATGGGCGCACCACGCTCCAGATGCGCAGTTGCTGCGCACATCTAACGATGTCGTCCGGTTTGGCCTTGCGGGATCGCCAGCCCATACGCAGCGCCTCAAGCGCCACATCGAGGCCGATGGTGCTGCGAAAACGAAAGCAATCCACGATAGACTTCGCCGGGTCGAAAATTCTGACAGGAACGGAGTCGATGACATGGGTTTCAACACCGAGCGTCAGCGCCTTCTCGCCAAAGCGGACAACCCGGATTGGCGGATAGTGGATCGCCGGCTTGCGGTCCTTCGAGCCGATGGCGATCCAGATACTCCGTGGAAGCTGCAAGGTGATCTCGTGGAACTGTAGTGCCGAGATCAGGCAGATCACGCCCTTTGGAACGCGCTTGGCGACCTCGGCAAGAGAATGTGCAGCCTCGATATCGGCGTCGACCAACTCGTAGAGCCCGCGCGATGGACGATGGAGGACGCCTTCCTCAACCAGGCGCGCCAGCGTGGCCGGATTGACCCCGCGGTCCTTAAGGTCGGACAGGCGCATGATGCCGTGCTGCTCAATCAGGCTCACGGCGAGATCGCGCTGAGTAGCAACAGGTTCGCCCATGTAACAAATCGTCGGTTGTTTTGCGTAACTTCCGACATTTTGTTACATTCTTGAGTTGCTATGACAAGCAAAATTTCACCCTTCCCGCCGGTTCCACACGAGGAGCGCCGCGCCATCCTCCTCAAACAGCGCCGCCCGGATCGGCTCGGGGAAACTCGGATCGTCGAGTTGGACGCTGAGATAGTCGCGCGGCTCGTCGCCGTTGGTCTTCGATTTCCATGCTGCGCCGAGTTCGGCACGGCCGGCATAGACCCGGAAATCTGGGGCGCCCTCGCTCTTTTTCTGATCGTTGGTAATGATCTTCGCTTTCACATTGACGGTCAGGGTACGGATCGTTCCGCTGTAGCCGTCCTGGACGGCGGCGAAGCTGCCTATGGTGGCCATCTAGTTTTCCTTTCGTTGGGGTACGGATGATGGAGGACGCGGGTTCTCGAGTTGCTTGCGCGCCCGCTTGAAGCCGGGATCGGCGTTCATGAAGGCATCGAGCATGTAGGGGATCAGCTCGGCGACGCCTTCATTCTGGCCGTAGGTCTGTCGGTAGATTTCGGCATAGTCATTGAGTGCCACTTTCAGATCGGCGTCCGCCGTGAAGGTGATCTTGGCGCTTTCGCGATCTGGCAATTGTCCAAGTTTCAAAGTCATCTGATCACTCCCGGATCACGATAGGGTCTCAGCACCATGTCCTTGTTGACGATGATGCGGAGCGGCCAACCGGGCCGGACGGTGATGGTCGGCTGAATGTTTAGATTGCGCTCGGTGATACGCTGGCCAACCTGATTGGCGCTGTCCTGGGCGGACTCGCGGATCGCCGCCACAA
>JANQLP010000057.1 GCA_028280515.1 Hyphomicrobiales bacterium | reverse complement strand
GCCGTCGAACGCATGCAGGACGACATCGATGCCTTGACCGGACAAGTCCTTGTCGACTGTCTTGGCCAAATCGGACGTCGCTTCCTTGGTATTGTAAAGGATCGATACCTTCTTGACCTTCATGTCCTTCAGAAGGCCCATCATCGCCCTCGAGTATCCTTGGGTATTATTGATTCGGAAGAAACCCTTGTGACCGCGTTGCGTAAGCCCCGGTGCCACGCCGCCGGAGGTTATGTAGACCAGCCCTGCTTTGTTGGCGGCTTCCGAGGCCGGACCGATGATGTTGGACCCGTAGCCTCCGGTCAGCGCAACGACGCCTTGGCTCGACATCTTCTCGACGGCCGCCACAGCCTTCGCCGGATTGGTTTCGTCATTGATGGTGATCAGCTTGACCGTGTATCGCCCCTTGTTATCACGGTTGAATATATCCACCGCCACGGCAATGCCTTCGTGCATTCCGGTGCCGACCCTGGCAAGCTTGCCGGTGAGCGGAACATGCGTCCCGAGGAGAATATCCTCGGCATGAGCGCCGACGACACCGATAAGGGTAATGGCGCCTGCGATTGCGATGGTTTTGAGGTATTCTCCCATGACGTTCACTCCTCTTTGACGTATTTGTTGGATTTGGTTTCTTTATCTTATAACGCTTTTCAGACCGTCTAGCCATCCGCCATCGCCGCGGCCATTTCGAACAGTTTTCGCTTGAGCACCTTTCCCGTGGGACCGGCCGGGAACTCTTCCAGCCGGACGACTTTGGATGGCACCTTGTACGCCGCCAAACGGCGCGCCGCGAACATCCTGACCTCCTTCTCGGTGACGGTGCTTCCCGGTGCCATCTGGACGAACGCGACAATCTCCTCGTTGCCGGGCACATGTCGCCCGACAACCGCGGAAAAGGTAATGGCGGGATGGCTATTGAGCACGCCCTCAACCTCGACGGGATAGACATTAAAGCCGGAGCGGATGATCAGATCCTTCACACGACCGACGATGTAATAGTGATCGTTTGCTCCGGCCCGAGCCAGATCCCCGGTCCTCAACCAGCCATCGTCCGAAACAACCTCTGATGTCGCCTTCTCGTCTCGGTAATAGCCCGCCATCACGTTGGGGCCGCGCACCCACAGTTCGCCGACGTCGCCGGATTCGACGTCCCTGCCATCAGTCCCGACGATTCTGATTTCCAGGCCCGGCAAGGGTCGCCCAACGGAGTCGTCGTCCCTCGGAGTCTCGATCCGCGTCTGGGTGACCGTCGGCGAGCATTCCGTCAATCCATAACCATTGTTGAGGAGCTTCCCCAGTTTCTCTTGCACGCGCCGTTTCAGGTCGACGTCGAGCGGCGCCCCGCCGGCGGACAGGTAGCGCAGTTTCGCGGTTTCGAGCGTTATGTGGTTGGCATCCACATACTCCAACAGCCGCGCGAACATGGCCGGCACACCTTGAAACACAGTGACCCGCCATCGCAACGCGTCCACAAGGTGGGCAGCATCGAAACGTGGAATCAGTTCGAGGCAGGCCCCGGCGCACATCGTGCCCAGAAATGTGGAGCTCAAACCATAGACGTGCGAGATCGGCAACACGCCGTAAACATGATCGTCGGCCGTCAAGCCCCGTAAACGGCTCGACATGTGGGCAATGTAAAGGAGGTTGCCATGGGTCAGCATCACGCCTTTGGGTTTTCCGGTGGTGCCGGTCGTGTATATCAGTGCCGCCACCTGTCTTTCCGCTTCGGGAAACACGGGTTCGACTTCGCAATCCTGGATCGTCCCGAAGGCCACGGTCGAAAACGGGCCAATGCGCATCTGCCTGGCACCGGCGGACTGTGCGTGGCGGGCGGCCTCGGACGAGGCATCCACGGTGTACAGAATGCGCCGCGGCCGGCAATGCCCTTGAATTTCGTTGATCTCGCGCTCCGATAACCTTGCATTGACCACAACCGCCCAAGCGTCCAGAGCAGTGACAGAGAAGACGAGGATCGCAAGACCAATCCCGTTTTCACTGAGAATCATCACGCGGTCGCCGGCTCTAACCCCCAGATCGGCGAGCGCCGTTTTGGTTTTGTCTATAGCTTTGACCAGATCCATGTAGGTTAGCGTTATGTTGCCCGCTACTAACGCCGGGGCGTCGGGCGATCGCCGCGCACAGCCCTGGGAAATGTCGAACAGGCGCGTGGGTCCATCGCCCCGATCATGCAACCAACCGCTCACGCCTGGGCCTCGCGGATCATGTTGCGGGCGATAACCAGCTGTTGGATCTGCGTCGTTCCTTCGTAGATGCGGAATAGCCGGACATCACGGTAGAATCGCTCGGCGGAATAATCGGAAATGTAGCCGGCGCCGCCGTAAATCTGCACGGCGCGGTCGGCGACGCGGCCCACCATCTCGGTGGCGAACATCTTGCAGCAACCCGCCTCGGTGCTGACATTCTCGCCGGCATCGCGACGGCGAGCCGCGTCCAACACCATGCAGCGGGCGGCGTAGGCTTCGGTCTTGCTGTCGGCCAACATGGCCTGGATAAGCTGGAACTCGGCAATCGGTTTACCAAACTGGTGACGCTCCATTGCATAGCGCAGGCTGTCACGGATCAACCGTTCGGCCACGCCGACGCTGACGGCCCCGATATGGATGCGTCCGCGGTCAAGCGTCTTCATCGCCGTCCTGAAGCCTTGCCCCTCAACTCCGCCAAGCAAGGCATCCGCCGGGACGCGGCAATCGTCGAAGATCACGTCACAAGTGTGCGCGCCCCGCTGTCCCATCTTCTTGTCAGGCCTACCGAGCGACAACCCGGGCGTGTCCGCTTCCACGAGGAATGCCGACACGCCGCGTGCGTCGGTGGAATCGGGATCGGTCCGGGCAAACACCGTGAACAAGCCGGCCTCGGGCGCATTGGTGATGTACCGCTTGGTTCCGTTCAGAACATAGTTGTGACCGTCCCGACGCGCGCTCGTGCGCAGCGAGGCGGCGTCCGAGCCCGCGTCCGGTTCGGTCAGTGCGAAGGCGCTGACGATTTCACCCGAGGCCAATCTCGGTAGATAGCGCTGCTTCTGTTCGTCGGTGCCGTCCATGACCAGGCCCTGGCCACCGATCCCGTTATTGGTTCCGAAAGCGGAGCGAAAAGCTGGGGATGTCTGTCCCAATTCGAACGCGAGCCTGACCTCCTCTTCCATGGACAGGCCAAGACCGCCGTATTCTTGCGGGAGCGCGTAGCCAAACAGGCCCATCTCGCGCATCTCGGCCACGATGTCCGCTGGAATGGCATCGTTTTCCGCGACCTCGTCCTCCAGGGGAACGAGGCGCTCACGAACGAACCGGGAAGCAGTTTCGAGGAGTTGGTGCAGCGTATTCTGATCAAGGGCCATGGCTTTTTCCTTGAGCAATGCTTTGCCCCGAATTCACGTCTGCGTGTTCATCTCGAGATTGCGAATTCAACGTTGCGAACCATTTCGACAAGCCGTGGACCGAGGTCCTTCTCCAGAAACTTCCGGTCGAGCAGAAATGATGGACCGCCGCAGTTGAAGGCCTTGACCGATGAGCCGTTGCGGAGCACGAGCGGCACGCCGACGGCGGCTACGTTCGGATTCCACTCCCCGAACGAGACGGTGAACCCCCGTGTTGCGATATCGTCGATCGCCTTGGCGATCCCGTCGCGGATTCTTGGCCATTCCTCGCGCTGCGAGCGGTCGCGAATGCGATTGACCAGCAGCGTGCGTTCGTCCTTTGGAACGGCCGCGAGATATGCGCGCCCCATCGACGTCGTTGCGATGGGAATTCGCGATCCGATACCCAACAACAACGTGACCGCCCTATCGGCACGGCAGCTCTCAAGATACAGCATTGTCAGCCTGTCGCGGCCACCCAAACCGACCGAAACTCCCGAGTAATCGGCAAGCTCCTGCATCAGGGGTCGGGCGACCTCGCGGACATCCTCTCCCGCAAGGCAGGCATAGCCAAGCGACAGCACCGGCGCGCCCAACCGGTACTTACGAACGGGCTCCAGGTAAACGAGGTAACCGAGCGAACTCAGCGTATGGGTCAACCGCGACACGGTGGGTTTAGGCAAACCTGTCCGCTCGGCAATCTCCTGATTCCCCAACGGGCCATCGCTCGGCTTGAATGTCCGAAGGATCTCTAATCCGCGCGCCAGGGCCACGACGAAACCGCGGTCCCCCCTTGCCGGGGTCTCGATGAGCTCCGACACACCACGCTTGGCCGCTCCTCGCCGTTTCCTCTTCCGTTCTCCCACTACCCTGCTCGATTCCACGCCTTTCGAGCTCCGAAAAGAAACTCATCGTCAGATACTCTGACATCAACCAACAATCGCGTCAACAAAAACGAAATTAATTTTCGCAGTACGAAATTAGGAAAACAGGGTACTTGAAATCCTGGTCCCAACGCTGCGTAACAATGCGGCTCGCGAGCGCATCAACCGCCCGAAAGTGAAGAGCGCGCCCAACAGGTGGACACAGGGATCGCTCGCACACCACTTCACCGAACTCGGGAGCTCCGGTGAAATCCGCGCCATCGTGCCGGCCGGCAACGAAGCGGCCTTCGCGGAAGGCGTCGACATCACGCGACGGTCAAGGTGTTATCGATTGAGCTGATATTGCGTCCGGGGCTGTCGGGCCCCGAACTCGAAACTGATTGTTTGTTAGGTCGTGAGCTGGCGCGCCACGGTCGATGACGATGGGCCTATGCTTCCAGACGACGCATCAGGCGCATATCAAAGGCTTTCAGTCGGTTTCAAAGACTTCGCCACTTCGGAAAGACGCAAAAGGAATCGCGCGAGGTCGGCATTGGAGGGCTGCTCACTATACGTCAGAGGCGCAGGAGGTCGCGTTTGAACTCGCCATCCACCATGCGGAAGAACGCGACGGGGGTAATCGCATCCCCGTCGCTCGCGATCCGCTCTTCGAGCTCCCGCAGCACCAGCCCGGTAATCACGGGAATGTCGAGCCGCAACGCTTCCGTTATGGCGACCCATCGCATGTCGCTCAGCTCGGTAATGCCACTGGGCTCATAGCCGTCAAGTTGCGTAGGTTTTTTGACGTCCACGCAAAAGAAACGTGCGTCGAAACGGTGGGGAAAGCCGGGAGGCGTGATCGCCCGCGCGACCAGGTGAAGCGCCGCAAGGTCCGGGTAAAGGCCGGCGCGCGCGAATTCCGCCCACGAGCCCCGCGGAATCTCTCCGGACACCGGTGGCGGCGCGCCGATCGCGATGCCGGTTTCTTCGAACGTTTCTCGAATCGCCGCGAGCGCCAAAGCGCGCGGGAACTCGCTGCCGCGGTTCTGTGTTTCACGCAAGAGCAGCAGCTCTACGGCAGGATCCAGAGGCGTCGACGCCGGCATCGTGCCGTCGACCGCGTCCATCAACCCGCCAGGAAAAACGAATTTGTTCGGCATAAATGCGTTCCCGGCGTGCCGCCGACCCATCAGAACTCTCGGAGGCCCGTCGGTGCGGTCGAGCAGGATCAGCGTCGCTGCGTCTCTTGGCTCCACCAAGGGATGATCCGTATCGCGCTCGCTGTCGATGAGGTGGCGGGGGACGATCCGCATTTCATCTAATTCGCAGGCGCCAAGGCACGCTCGCCGGATCCGATATAAGCCTCGATCACCTTCGGTAACTGCCGCACGTCTTCCGGCGCGCCATCGGCGATGACCTCGCCGTAATTGAGCACAACGATGCGATCGGCAAGGTCGGTCACCATCTGCATATCATGCTCGACCCACAGGATCGCCATGTTGAGTTCGTGCCGCATCCGCAGCAGAAAACGGGCGAAGTTCTCCTTTTCCTCTCTCATCAAGCCAGTCGAGGGTTCATCCAGCAAAAGCAGCTTGGGGTCGAGCGCCAATGCCCGCGCAACACCGACCAGTTTCTGCACCCCATAAGGAAGATTGGCCGCGGGCACGTCGCGATAACGGTAGAGTTCCACAAAGTCGATGATGCGTTCGACGGCCTTGCGCGCCTCGCGTTCATCGCGCCTTGCTCGCCCAAAATAAAGCGCGCCGGAGAAGATGCCGGTGTGCATCAGCAAATGACGTCCAACGAGCAAGTTCTCGGTCACCGTCATGTGCGGAAACAGCTCGGCATGTTGAAACACCCGGCCGACGCCCGCCAACGCGATGCGATCGACCGGGATCGTCGTCAGGTCCGATTCGTCCAGGCGGATGCTGCCCGTGCACGGCCGGTAGACTCCGTTGATGCAATTGAGAAGTGCGGTCTTGCCGGCGCCGTTGGGCCCGACGATCGCCACCAACTCGCGTTGCTCGGCGCCGAGGCTGACATTGTTCAAGGCGGTCAGGCCGCCAAATCTCAGCGTTAGCTGTTCGACTTTCAACGACATCAGCCCCACCATCTGCGTTTGCGACGGTACTGCTTGACGTCGCGATAG
>JANQLP010000044.1 GCA_028280515.1 Hyphomicrobiales bacterium | reverse complement strand
CGTGTTGGTGCCGCATCACAAAACAACGAACTATATTGGACACCGGGGCGTGAGCGCCGACGAAAGACCCTCCAGCAGATGTAGGGTGGGCAAAGGCGCGCTCAAAGCGCGCCGTGCCCACCGTCCGAGGCTAGCAAAGTACCCATTCGGCAGACATGATGGCGGCATTTTTCGGTGGGCATGCTCCGCATGCCCTTCCTTGAAGGCCTGTCGGCGTTGGCACGGCGCTCCGCGCCTTTGCCCACCCTACGCTTGCTCATCGTGTTGGTACCGCATCACTAGGTCATCTAAGCCGATACCTGACCGGTGCGGTAATGGTTCGGTTGACGCCGGGCGGCGGGGCCGGCACCGGCGACGCGCGGCGCACCAGCGATACCACTGCCCGGTCCAGCGCCGCATGCCCGGATGAGCGGACCAAGCGCACCGATGTGACCCTTCCAGAACCGTCAATACGGAACCGGACATAGGCCGTACCTTGCTGGCGCCTGCGTCTTGCGTCCGAAGGATAGCGCTTGCGGCGCTCAAGGTGCGCCATCAGGCGCGCCCGCCATCCCGCCCGTGACACGTTGCGGGAAAAGCCGGATGCAGATCGCTGTGCGGCGTTGCGCGTCGAGCGCTGTACCGGTGCTTGCGCCCGTCTCCTCTGTCTCGACTGGATACGCGGCTTCTGGCGCTGCCGAACGGCGCGCTTTTCACGCTCCTTACGCTTCTCGGTGCGGATGGCCCTAGGCGCCGGCCTCGGAGTCACCGTCACAGCCGATGGCTGCTCGGGCAACTCCTCTTCCTTCAGCTCTTCTTCAGGCTCTTTGGGCTGCTCTTCCTCGACCGGCTTCGGCTCTTCGGGCGGGTCTTCCACGACGACCGGCTGCGGCTCGGTAACGGTTTCTTCGACAACCTCCTTGATCTCTTCTTCGACGGGCGGTTCCTCGGGTGCCTTGACCTCCTCGGCCGGAGTGCTCTCTTCGGATACCACTTGGTCAGGAGATATCTCGAGTTCGTCGGTCAACGTCGCCTCAGGAACCGCCGCCACCTCGATCATGATGGCCGCGGGCGGGCTGGAATCGGCGGGCATGATCGCCGGTTCACGCATGAGCCAGGCAGCCGCTCCAACATGAACAGACAGCGATGCCAGCCAGGCAACTGTCCACCAGGTCCGTTCGGTGAACCGCGCGCGAAGCCCGGCAAAAGCAATCGAAATGTTCATTGCCCGGTATCTTCCCCGGCACGGCCACCGGCAATGCCCGCGGCGGCTTCTCGAGCGCCTGCGTCCGCCATGGGTGGAGCTGACGCAGCCGCGGACGGAGCCGGCGCAGCCGCGGACGGAGCAGGTGCATCCGCAGAAGGAGCAGGTGCATCCGCAGAAGGAGCAGGTGCATCCGCAGAAGGAGCCGGCGTAGCTGCGGACGAAGCCGGCGCAGCCTTGGGCGGAGCTGGCTCCGCCGCAGTCTTCGTATCCTCCAGCCCGACCAGGGCGATGGTCAGATAGCCTGCACTGCGCAACAGGTTCATCAGTTCCATCACGTGCTCATAGTCGACACTCTTGTCGATGCGCAGGAACACGCGGGTCTTCTTGTTGCTGTTCGTAAAGGCATCGATTGCGGCGATCAGACCGCCTCGTGCAACAGATTCTTCGCCCACGTTGAACGTAAGATCACCCGTCAGCGTCACGAAGAGCGGCTTGTCGGGACGTTCCCGCGGTTCAGCCTGCGCCGTCGGCAGGTCCACATTGACATCGACGGTTGCCAGCGGCGCCGCGACCATGAAGATGATCAGCAAGACCAGCATCACGTCGATGAACGGCACAACGTTGATCTCGTCGTTTTCTTCCAGGTCGCTCCCGGCGCGTTCTTTTATCCGTCCGGCCATGGCGTCTACTCGGCCGCCGCGCGGTGACGCTTCCCAGAACCACCCGGGAGATCGTGAAAATCAAGATCGCGGCTGACGAGGCGTTCCACGGCGCTTGCCGCATCCCCCAACAATTGCCGATAGCCCGCGATGGATCGAACAAAGACGTTGTAGATCACCACGGCGGGGATCGCGGCGAACAGGCCCATGCCGGTTGCCAACAGCGCCTCGGCGATGCCCGGCGCCACAACGGCCAGGTTTGTCGTTTGCGCCTTTGAGATGCCGATGAACGAGTTCATGATGCCCCACACTGTGCCGAACAGACCAACGAATGGCGCGGTGGAGGCGATGGTGGCCAGCACGCCGGTGCCCTTGGTGATCTGGCGCCCCGCTCCCACCTCGATGCGCGACAGCCGCGCGGCTACGCGTTCCTTCACGCCGGAACTGCCAGCCTGCCTGGGCACCAGTTCGCGCTGGCGCAGTTCGTCGCTGGCCGCATTGAGCATGTCAGCAAAGGGATCACCCCGAAGGTCGTTCGCATCTTTCGCATCGGTCACATAGGTCACATCGTAGATCCCCGTTGCAGCATTCAGGGACTCTACCGCCCGCCTTGCCTTGGACTTGGCCGCCGCGATCTCGACCGACTTGGCGATCCAGATGGTCCAGGTGACCACCGACGCGACGATAAGAACGATCATGACCGCTTTGACGACCCAATCGGCCGCCCGATACATGCCCATGACCGATAGATCATGCAGACCGTCGCCATCCTGCGCGATCGCGATCTCCGTGCCGCCAGCCGGGCTTTCGGCAACACCGTCATCGGCGGATGTTCCGCCAGCCGGGCTTTCGGCAACACCGTCATCGGCGGTTGTCCCGCCAGCCGGGCTTTCGGCAACACCGTCATCGGCGGATGTTCCGCCAGC
>JANQLP010000026.1 GCA_028280515.1 Hyphomicrobiales bacterium | reverse complement strand
CAGCTGGCGCGTTTCGTTCCGGTATTGGTTGACCGCATTGAGCAGTGTCCGGGGAACCTGTGCGGTCCTGCCGACGGTCTCCGTGATCTGGTTGATGGTAAGCGCGCGCTGCTGGCGCTGGTAATACGCCTCCGGACTCAGATTGTTGGCCAGAAGAATCCGATAGAAGATCTCGGGGTTGAAATTCCCGCTCTGATCCCTGAAGCCCGGTTCGCGCTTCGTATAGGCGATGACAGCGTCCTGCGTCACGCCGAGCCCCAACTGTTGCGCCTGGTTCTCCAGGGCCGCGTCGCCGATCATCCGCCCGAGGATTTGCCGGTCAACCTGAAGCGCGCGCGCATCCTCGAACGAAATGCTGCGTCCTGCCCGCGTGCTCAGACTCTGTATCTCGCGCTGAAGCTCGTCCTGGTAGATCTCCGCGGGGATTTCCATATCACCCACGGTCGCAACCGTCTGCGTGCCATACCCTCCAAAGCCGCTCACGCCCCAAACGGCGAAGCTGACGACCAGAAGGCCGATGAGAATTCTGACTATCCAGCTACCGGTACTTTTTCGCAGTGCATCCAACATCGTTCGAACTCTTCATCTGGATTGAGATTTGCCCGCGAGACTGCCGCCTTGAAATGCAGCCTGATTTGGTCAAGTTTGCGAGGCGTGAGCATCATATGGAGCAGGGCTGTTCACAGCAAGTTACCTGCGGTTCATTTCGCGTGACCGTTAACACATACGCCGCCACGATCAACTGTTTCAGTATGAGCGCAAATTCAGCAAAATCAACGGGATCCAACCTATGAAACAACTGCGTCCTCTCGTCGCCGGTAACTGGAAAATGAATGGCTTGCAAGCATCGTGGGATGAAGCGGAGCGCCTTGCCGGTTTTCTCTCCGAGCACGCGTCACTTGCGGCGGATGTCATGCTGTGCCCGCCAAGCACACTCATTTCGCAATTCGCAACCGGTCTGTCGGATTCGAGTCTTCTGGTCGGCGGACAGGACTGTCACCCGGAAGTTTCGGGCGCTCATACAGGCGATATCGCGGCAGAAATGCTGGCCGACGCAGGCGCAACGGCGGTGATCGTGGGCCATTCCGAACGCCGCACCGACCATGGAGAGACGAGCGAACTGGTTCGTGCCAAGGCCGCCGCTGCCCACTGGGCCGGGCTCATGGCCATCATCTGCGTTGGCGAAACCGAAACGGAGCGCAAGAGCGGCGAGACGCTCAACATTGTCAGCACGCAGCTAGCCGGCTCGCTTCCCGACGGGGCAACCGCCGCCAACACGGTCATCGCCTACGAACCGGTCTGGGCCATCGGCACCGGACTCACACCGACGCCGGACGACGTCGCCGAGATTCATGCCCATATCCGCTCTGAACTGAACGGGAAGCTCGGCGAGGAGGGAGCTCAGATGCGCATTCTTTACGGGGGGTCCGTCAAACCGGGCAACGCGGCCGAGCTTATGGGCGTCGCCAACGTCAACGGCGCGCTTGTCGGCGGTGCCAGCCTCAAGGCGGATGATTTCTGGGGAATCGCTTCCGTGTATCTGCCGGGCTGACGGATTTTCTCATCAAAACTGCGTCCGATGTACTGGCGAAGTCGAAATGCGTTCGCTAACGTGACGCGCTCCGACCGGTCTTGAGGTCCAACGATGCGGGTAACAGAAGTGGTGAACCGGCACTTTGCTCTGATGGCAGCCACTGCGGCGTTTGCCGTGTTCGTGTTGCCGGGTGCGTCTTTCTCCAAGCCATTGTCGAGCAAGGCCTGCGTCGCGCTCGTGAACGAACACGCCAGGCTTTTGAATGCCGGGGTCGAGAAGCACATGAGAGGCGACCCCGCTGTGGCCGGCTCAACCCTGAAGCCGGAACAGCTCGCCAGTATCGACAGATTCCTGTTCATCGAGGGTCAGCTCCGGTTCCGATGTCCGGAAGTTCGCCTTCCGGGCCTTGGCGTGCCGGCAAAGTCGGAAGCGCAAGCGGCTGCGTTCCAGAAACGGGCAAAGCAGGAAGCAGCCGCGCATCGTGCCAACCAACAAAAAAACCGCGCAAAAAAAACCAAAGGTCCGGGCGTTCCCCTGCCTGATCGAAACCCGAGACGCCAGGCAAACGCCGCCAGCTGACGGGGCCGGATTTTTGGTGCGCCGGACTGGTCAAAGCGGGACCGCTCCTGTAAAAGGCGACCGACAAAGTCCCCCAATTTGTATGAACTGAGACGAACTCATGGCGACTGTTCTATTGGTCATTCACATCATGATAGCCGCGGCCCTGGTGGGTCTCGTATTGCTGCAACGGTCCGAGGGGGGCGCGCTCGGGATCGGCGGTGGCGGCGGCGGTGGTGGTGGATTCATGAGTGGCCGCGGGACGGCGAATCTCCTGACCCGCGTTACGGCACTGTTCGCAGCCATGTTCTTTGTCACGAGCATTCTGCTGACACTTGTCGCGCAGCGCGAAGCCGGCACCGGCGGCACCGGGCTGGACCGGTTCATCCTTCCCGATACGCCGGGGCAGTCGGCACCGGTCGATGGAACGAGCCCGCTTGAAGGTCTGCAATTGCCGACGGACGAACAACCTCAAACGCCGCAAGCCCCGCAGGGCCCGCAAGTCCCGCAATCTCAATAGTTCCGGGCCGGCCGCTCACGCGCCGGGCGAAAAAGCCTGGGCAAAAAGTGTCGCACGCTGGATTATTGGGCTTCGAATCACAGAACGCTTTGTGTACTCTGCAGGCCCATGGCGCGGTATCTGTTCATCACCGGCGGCGTGGTTTCCTCACTCGGAAAAGGACTCGCATCTGCGGCATTGGGCGCGCTTCTTCAGGCGCGCGGGTACAAGGTTCGTCTCCGCAAGCTTGATCCCTATCTGAACGTCGACCCGGGAACCATGAGCCCTTACCAGCACGGCGAGGTGTTCGTCACCGACGACGGCGCGGAAACGGACCTCGACCTCGGCCACTATGAACGCTTCACCGGCGTGCCGTGCAGCCAGCAGGATAACGTCACGTCGGGGCGGATTTACCAGAATGTCCTGAACAAGGAACGGCGCGGTGACTATCTCGGCGGAACCGTTCAGGTCATCCCGCACGTTACCGACGAAATCAAGGACTTCGTCCTGTCCGGAAACGAAGGCATCGACTTCGTGCTGTGCGAGATCGGCGGCACGGTCGGCGACATCGAGGGGCTGCCGTTCTTCGAGGCCATTCGCCAGCTCAGCAACGAGCTGCCGCGCGGAGATACGGCCTTCATGCATCTCACCCTCGTACCGTTCATCAACAGTGCCGGCGAACTCAAGACCAAGCCGACACAGCACTCGGTGAAGGAATTGCGCTCGATCGGTATTCAGCCCGACGTGCTTCTGTGCCGGTGCGACCGGCCCATTCCGGAAGACGAACGGCGCAAGATCGCGCTCTTTTGCAATGTGCGCGATTCATCGGTCATTCAGGCGCTCGACGTGTCGACCATTTACGATGTGCCGCTCACCTATCACGAACAGGGGCTCGACAGAGAGGTTCTCGCCGCGTTCGGCATCGACGATGCGCCCGAGCCCGACCTTGCGCGGTGGGAGAAGATCTCACGCCGCGTCGCCAGTCCGGAAGGCGAGGTCCGCGTCGCGGTCGTCGGCAAGTACACCGGCCTCAAGGATGCCTACAAGTCGCTGAACGAAGCGCTCGTTCATGGCGGCATCGCCAACAAGGTGAAGGTCAATCTCGACTGGATCGAGTCGGAAGTCTTCGAGGCGGACGATCCCGGCGCCCATCTCGGCGAGGTGCACGGAATTCTCGTGCCCGGCGGATTCGGCGAGCGGGGGTCGGAGGGCAAGATCCGCGCGGCCGGGTTCGCGCGGAACCGCAAGGTGCCGTATTTCGGCATCTGCTTCGGCATGCAGATGGCGGTGATCGAGGCGGCCCGCAATCTGGCGGATATCCCCGATGCAGGATCGACGGAATTCGGTCCGACCGATGAGCCGGTCGTCGGCCTGATGACGGAATGGATGAAGGGCAACGAGCTCGAAAAGCGTCAGGCGAATGGCGATCTGGGCGGCACGATGCGGCTTGGTGCCTACAAGGCGCAACTGGCCAAGGGCAGCCGGGTCGCAGAGATTTACGGCTCGACGGAGATTTCCGAGCGCCACCGGCACCGCTATGAAGTGAACATGCGTTACCGCAACAAGCTGGAAGCCGCGGGTCTGCGTTTCTCCGGCGTGTCCCCCGACGGACTGCTGCCGGAAATCGTCGAGATCCCCGAGCATCCATGGTTCGTCGGGGTGCAGTATCATCCCGAGCTCAAGTCCCGGCCCTTCGAACCGCACCCCTTGTTCGCCTCGTTCATCGAAGCGGCGGTTGAACAGAGCAGGCTGGTCTGACGCGCATTCTGTTGGAGTATGAAGCATGATCTATCACGCCTCGATCCCTGCGATGGATCCGGAGCGGGTGGCATCGGTGCTGGCCGAGCTTCTGGCGGGCAAATCGTTTGACTTCCACGCGTTTCGCAAATCACGGATCGTCGTCACCGGCGACAGGCACGGAACCGCAATCGAGGTCTATCCTCACACGAGTGAGCTCTTTGCCGGTGACACGATGGTCTCCGCACGGCCAAGCAAACGTGACAGCAGCCACAGCAGCACGCATCTGGCGATGGCGTGCCCGCTCGACAAAGGCGCGATTCTCGGTATTTGCGAGCGGGAGGGGTGGCTCGCCCGCGAGTGCGACCGGGGCGTGTTCAAGTTGATTGAAATCTGGATCGAGGGCAGTTTCCTGATCGAATTGTTTCCGCCCGACCTTCAGCAAACGTACCTGGACGCCATGACCATCGAAAACTGGGAACGCTGGACGCAATGAGCACACCAAACCCCAAACCCAACGACGTCATCCGCGTGGCGCAGGTGGAGATCGGCAATACGCTTCCGCTCGCCGTGTTCGCCGGACCATGCGCCATGGAATCGCGTGCCCATGCGCTCGAGACCGCGTCGGCGATCAAGGAAATTGCGGACAAACTCGGCGTCGGCCTGATCTACAAATCGTCCTTCGACAAGGCCAACCGGACGAGCGTCTCCAGCGCGCGCGGCGTCGGGCTGAAGGAGGCGCTCCCCATATTCGCGGAAATCCGCGAAAGCCTCGGACTGCCGGTGGTGACAGACGTGCACGAGCGCGAACAATGCGCGGCCGTGGCGGAAGCGGTCGATGTCCTGCAGATACCCGCCTTCCTGTGCCGGCAGACCGACCTGCTGACCGCCGCCGCCAGGACGGGCAAGGTGATCAAGGTCAAGAAGGGCCAGTTTCTCGCGCCGTGGGACATGAAGAATGTGGTCGCGAAAATCGTGGAAGCCGGCAATCCCAACGTACTGGTGACCGAACGCGGTGCGAGCTTCGGCTACAACACACTTGTGTCGGACATGCGCGCCCTGCCGATCCTCGCGGAGACCGGCTGCCCGGTCGTGTTCGACGCAACCCATTCCGTACAGCAACCAGGCGGACAGGGCACGTCCAGTGGCGGCCAACGCGAGTTCGTACCCGTGCTCGCGCGCGCAGCGGTCGCGGTGGGTGTGGCCGCACTGTTCATCGAGACGCACCCCGACCCCGATTCCGCGCCGTCGGACGGACCGAACATGGTACCGCTGAAGGAGCTGGAGGGCCTGCTTGGACATCTGGTCGCGCTCGACCGCGTGGCCAAGAACGCATCGTCGTAGCGTGGCATCCGGCTGCGAAAGCCCTTTGCAGTCCGCGCGGCTTTACCCATTTGCCGCGTGCGCGGATTGAACCTATCCTTGGGTGCAATGACCGCCGCTGAATACCCTTGGAACCGCGCATGACCAGTTCCCCCCGTCAGCCGATGGACAAATCGCTCGCCGAAGCCGTCGCCCTGCACAAGCAGGGGCAATTCGAACAGGCCTTCAAGGCCTATCGAAGGTTTCTGAACCGCAATCCGGCACATCCCGACGCCCTGATGCTGGGCGGGCAGGCGGCATTCCTGTCCGGGCACGAAAAGGAGGCGCTGCGCTGGCTGAAATCAGCGGCAAAGAACCATCCGGACAATCCGGATGCGCCGTACAATCTGGGAGTCCTGTATCAATCCCTCGGCGACACTCACAAGGCGCTTGATGCGTTCCGTGCAGCGGTCAAGGCCGGGCCGAACTTCGCGCCGGCGCATTACAATCTGGCCATGGCGCTTCATGAGCTGGGGCGGGGCGAAGAAGCGTTGGAGCATTTCGACCAGACCATCGCCGTCGATCCACGCCACGCGGAGGCACACGCGAGCAAGGCCTATGTGCTGCGTATGATGGGCCGCGTGCCCGAAGCCATCGAGTCCTACAAGAAGGCGCTCGGCCTGTCGGAGCGAAACGCCAAGGCCTGGGTCGGGCTCGGCTCGTGCCTCCAGGAAGTGGACAAACTCGAAGACGCGTTCACCGCCCACCGCAACGGCATGGCCATCGATCCGGATTACCCCGACGCGGCGAGCAATCTTGCCGACGTGCTCGTGCAGATGCAGCGCCCCAAGGACGCCATTCGAGCCTGCGACGCCTATCTCTCCCGCCATCCCGGCGATGCGGGCGTCCTTGCGGCAAAGTCGATCGCCCTGAATGAGGCCGGCGAGAAAGACGCGTACGACACGCTCGTCAATCTTGAGAAGTTCGTCCGCCCGATCAGGCATGAGCCCCCGGACGGATACGATACGATCGACGCGTTCAATGCCGCTCTGAACGAACATGTCATGTCGCACCAGACGCTGGTCACAGCTCCCTCAAGCCACACGACCATGAACGGCAAGCAGACGGGCAGCCTCAACGCCGGAACCAAGGGACCGATCGAGGCGCTGGAGATGCTGATCGAGAAGGGAATCGGACAATATGTGGACGGTGTGGCCGATGCCGACGCCCACCCGATCGTCGCCTACCGGCCGGAAAAATACGAACTGTCGATCTGGGGTACGGTTCTCGAGGGCGAGGGCTTCCAGGCCCCGCATATCCACCCGTCGGGCTGGCTGAGTGGCGTCTACTATCCGCAGGTGCCCAAGGTCGTGGAAGACGAGGACAACAAATATGGCTGGATCGAGTTCGGCCAGCCCGGACCGGAGTACCATTTCTCGAAGGAGACCGAACTCCGGCTGATCAAACCCGAACCGGGCATGATGGTCATGTTCCCGAGCTACATGTTCCACCGGACCATTCCGTTCCAGTCCGACGAGACTCGGATCAGCATCGCTTTTGACGTGGTGCCGGTTTAGGCGCGCAGCCTACGACTCCGGTGCGACCAGAACGCTCTCGCGGTCGTTCCACCGCCACAACGCCTCGTTTGTGATGTGGGTGCCGCCCATCCACCGGTCGACCTTGGCCGGCCCGGCATAGTCCGCGCCACCGCCGAGGACCTGAAATCCGAGTGGCGTCAGCGCAATATTGCTTTGCAGATAGGCCATGAAGTCGTCATGGCCCATCTCCGGTTCGAACCGGCGGTTGAGGCCCTCGATCAGTCGGCCCGGTTCCGACGCGAGCCCATCGAGCCACGTCCAGAAGCTCCAGTCGCCCATGAAGGCGGCCTCTTCCATGCGCTCGACCGCGCCGAACAAGTCCCGCGGCGTGTTCACGCCGTCGTTGATGGCCACCAGGATCTGGTGCTGGGTGCGGGCAAGGCCGGTGTTCGCGTCCGGCAACTCCTGCAGCATCCGCCGCACGGCCTGCTCGAGATAGGGCAGGGCGGCGAGGTCGTCCGACAGAAGTCCGGCGAACGCCTTCGGGTCGGGCTGACGAAACGCCGACCAGACCTTGCTGGCGAGTGCAAGTTGGGCCTCGTTGACCGGCGCGCCCGATTTGGCAAGGTCGACAAGTTGTTCGACCGATTGCGTGCCCAGAAAGTCATCCGCCTGAACCAGCCGCAACCCGGCGCCACGGCCCGGCGTCCCGAAAAACCAGTCAAGGATCTGAACCAGTTGGAGCTGATCGTAAAGATCGTGCTCGAACCAGAGCGCGACCGTCTCGAAGGCCTCGAAGTGCGCAAGGCCCCGGTCGCGTGCGCGAAAATTCTCCCGCAACGTGTCCGGATCGCCCCAGCCGCGTTCGGCGAGAAAGTCGGCCCGCAGTTCGGAGAGTTCCTCAAGATCGCCGGTCATCGGCACCGGCCCGTCGTGCAGCACATCCCGCCACGGCAGCACCTCAGTCTCAGAGAAGGCCTTGCGCAGAAGCTCGCCAGCGGCGTCGCCGTTGGTGATGATCAGATCGTATCCCGGCTGCAACGCGTCGCTCATGCGGTCAACCGCGCCCGCGATAGGGCGCGACGCCCTGATCGGGGACCCACAGGCCGTCGGGCAGGGTGCCCGTCTGCCAGAACACGTCAATCGGAATGCCGCCGCGCGGATACCAGTAGCCGCCGATGCGCAGCCAGCGCGGTTCGATTTCGGCCGTCATCCGCTTGCCGATCGCAACCGTGCAATCCTCATGGAACGCGCCGTGGTTGCGGAAGCTGGTAAGGTAGAGCTTGAGCGACTTCGACTCCAGCAACCATTGGTCCGGAACGTAATCGATAACGAGTTGCGCAAAGTCCGGCTGTCCCGTCACCGGACAGATCGAGGTGAATTCCGGACAGGTGAAACGCGTCAGATAGTCCGTGTCGGCGTGAGGATTGGGCACGCGCTCCAGCACCGCGTCTTCCGGCGACGCCGGTATGGCCGCTTCCTTGCCCAGCAGTGAGAGATTTTCCGTTTTGCCGGCCATGGCGGCTCGCACTCAGCCTTTTTCGGCTGCTCCCGGCCCCGAATAGACACATCCTTCACCGCATGTGTCGCGTGAAATGACGATCTCGGCGAGACCCGGCACCCGGTTGTGCAGCCGGTCCCACATCCATCTCGTGATCAGTTCGAGCGTCGGATTGTCGAGACCCTCGATATTGTTCAGGAAATTGTGGTCGAGGGTGACGCGCATGTCTTCAAGCGCGTTCTCAAGGTCGTCGAAATGGACGATGAGGCCGGTTTCCGAATCCGGCTCCCCATCCACGCTCACGCGCACGCGGAACGAGTGCCCGTGAATGCGGGCATTCGGATGTCCCTCTGGGGCGGAGGGCAGGAAGTGTGCGCCCTCGAATGTGAATTCCTTGAATATACGCATGGCAAACGCTCTTTACGGGATTTTTGCCTCCATTTCCAGAGACCTGATCACGCAATGCCGATCAGCTTGTGCGTCTGGATGCTGAGCCGCCATTTCGGGTTCTTCAGGCAGTAGGATAAGGCGGCCCCCATGTTCGGCACCCGCGCCTCGCTGTCCATGGGCTGCAACAGGAACGAACCGAACGCCAGACCCTCCATTTGCTCGGGCGAAATCCCGTCCTGCGGATAAACCAGTTTCAATTCGTCGCCGGATTTCTGCACGAGGTCCGCACCCGCCTTGGGGCTCACGCAAATCCAGTCGATGGTGCGCGGCACCGGCAACGTTCCGTTGGTCTCGATGGCGATTTCGAACCCCGCGTCATGCAGCGCATCGATCAAAGGCTGATCGACCTGCAGCATCGGCTCCCCGCCGGTGAGAACGATCAGAGGCCGCACACCGTTTGTGGCCACGCCCCAGATGTTCTTGCAGGCGTGGGCGAGATCTTGGGCCGTTTCGAACTTCCCGCCACCCGGTCCGTCGGTGCCGACAAAGTCCGTATCGCAGAAACGGCAGACGGCGTTCGCGCGGTCTTTCTCAAGACCGGACCAGAGGTTGCAGCCGGCAAAGCGGCAGAACACGGCGCGGCGGCCGCTTTGCATACCTTCGCCCTGCAGCGTCAGAAAGATTTCCTTGACCGAGTACATCGTTTCAAAGTGTCGCCAGAAGCTACCGTGCCTCGACCGGTTCTGAAGCCATTTCAGACCATTGCGCAAATCCGTGCGCACGCAGCTCGCACGCGGGGCACGACCCGCATCCATAGCCCCACGCGTGCCGCTCGTCTCGCGCGCCGTGATAGCAGGTGTGGGTGTGCTCGACGATCAGATCGACCAGCGCGGCGGCGCCGAGCGTCTCCGCCATCTCCCATGTCTGCGCCTTGGACAGATACATGAGCGGCGTCTCGACCGTGAAGTCGGTCTCCGTACCCAACCGGATGGCGTGTGCCAGCGACTGGAGCGTCTCGTTGCGGCAATCGGGATAGCCGGAATAGTCCGTCTCGCACATACCGCCGACAAGGGCACTCAGTCCGCGCCGGTATCCGAGCGCCGACGCGTAGGTAAAGAACAGCAGGTTGCGGCCGGGAACGAACGTGTTGGGCAGGCCGTTCTCTTGCATCGCGATCTCCACGTTCCGGGTGAGGGCAGTATCGCTGACCTTCGCCAGTCCTGGTATCTCGATCATATGATCGTCGCCGAGGCGCGCGCCCCAGTCCGGGAATCGGCGCATGATTTCCGAGCGCACGCTTTTCCTGCAGGCCAGTTCCACATCATGCCGCTGGCCGTAGTCGAACCCGACGGTCTCGACATGATCGTAGCGGTCCAGCGCCCATGCCAGGCACACGGTCGAATCCTGCCCGCCCGAAAACAGAACGAGCGCCGTGGAACGTTTGCCATCGCCAGTTGTCATTGTCGCTCTTGAGATCAAATGTCCCGCCGCCGGGCCGGATTGATTCTCCGCCCTTTTACACGAAGCGGCTTTCGGTTAAGAGGGTCCGCAAATTCTCGCATGAACCGCGGCACGCCCGCAACTCGGTCTCCTTACCTGTTACCTGAGGGAACAATCACATGACAGCGATTCTGGAAGTCGTCGGGCGCGAAATTCTCGACAGCCGCGGCAACCCCACCGTCGAGGTGGACGTGGTCCTGGAAGACGGATCCATGGGGCGCGCCGGCGTCCCGTCCGGCGCCTCCACGGGCGCGTACGAGGCTCATGAACTGCGCGACGGCGACCCGAAGCGCTATCTCGGCAAAGGCGTCCGCAAGGCGGTTGACGCGGTCAATGGCGAGATCGCGGACGCGCTCAAGGATCTCGAGGCGGAAGATCAGCTCGGTATCGACCGTCTGCTGGTCGAGCTCGACGGCTCCGAAACCAAGGAACGGCTCGGCGCGAATGCCATCCTCGGGGTCTCGCTGGCGGTCGCCAAGGCCGCGGCCATGGCAAGCGGTCTGCCGGTTTATCGGTATCTCGGCGGGGTGGACGCGCACGTGCTTCCCGTTCCGATGATGAACATCATCAATGGCGGCGCGCATGCCGACAATCCCATCGACTTCCAGGAATTCATGATCATGCCCGTCGGGGCGGAGACGCTGAGTGAAGCGGTCCGCGTCGGTGCCGAGATCTTCCATACCCTGCGCAAGGGTCTATCGGACGCCAGTCACAACACCAATGTCGGCGACGAAGGCGGCTTCGCGCCACATATCGACAGCGCGACCCACGCTCTCGATTTCATCATGAAATCGATCGAGGCGGCCGGATACAAGGCGGGAGACGATGTGGTCATCGCTCTCGACCCGGCCTCGACCGAGTTTTTCAGGGACGGCAAGTATGAACTCACCGGCGAGGGCAAGACGCTCGATTCCGGCGGCATGGTCGATCTGTACGCCGATCTCGTCTCGAAATATCCGATCGTCTCGATCGAGGACGGGATGGCCGAAGAAGACTGGGACGGTTGGAAGGCCCTGACCGCGGCCATAGGCGACAAGTGCCAGCTTGTCGGCGATGATCTGTTCGTCACCAACCCGGAACGACTGGCACGCGGCATTGCCGAGCACGCGGCCAACTCGATCCTCGTGAAGGTGAATCAGATCGGTACGCTCACCGAGGCTCTGGAAGCTGTGTCCATGGCGCAGCACGCCGCCTTCACAGCCGTGATCTCGCATCGTTCCGGCGAGACCGAGGATGCCACCATCTCGGACATTGCCGTCGCCACAAATGCCGGCCAGATCAAGACCGGGTCGCTTTCGCGGTCCGACCGGCTGGCGAAATACAACCAGCTGCTCCGGATCGAGGAGGAGCTCGGCATCGGCGCGGCCTATGCGGGCCGGTCCGTGCTGCGAAACGGTCAATAACTTCTGCTTAAGACAATCGCCATAGCCTGAGGGTTCGGCTCAGGTTGCTGGGGAGCGAAACCCTGAGCCCTGCTTATTGGGGAATGTCCGTTTTTCGGGCAAGCAGGCGGGTCCAAAATGTCTGTTCGTCAAGCGTGCGTGTCGCTCATCTGCCTCGGGCTGCTGGGCTACTTCAGCTATCACATGTTCGTCGGCGAATACGGCCTTGAATCGCGCGCGCGCCTGCAGACGGAAATCAAGACACTTGAAGGGGAGCGCAGGGGCCTGCAGGCCCTGCGCCAGCGTATCGAGCGGGACGTTTCGCTGATGCGCGCCGACAAACTCGATCCGGACATGCTCGACGAACGCGCAAGGGCGGTGTTGAACTTCTCCCATCCCAACGAGATCATTATCATGACAAATCCGGGAGCGACGTTGCCGAAGCCGTAGACACAGATGCCGTTTGGCAGCCCGGCAATTCTTGCATATCTGGTTTTCCTGATTTTTTTCAGAAGCCTAGACTGACCATGCCGGACTCCCACCGAACTGGCATATCCGGTTCAGTTCGTGTAACTTTTTCCCGCAGGGAGGACCACAGGGAGGCTTTGTAACCGTGTCCGATGAACGCGCCGGAGCCGCGAGGCTTCAAGATATTGAACAGAACGGCCCCGCGACGGAAGTCGCGAGCATTGTGGAATCAGCCGTGCAGCCGTCACAAATTGCCGAATTCACCGCCGAGGAGGAGCGCAAGGCGTATCGCGACATGCTGCTCATTCGCCGGTTCGAAGAGAAGGCGGGGCAGCTTTACGGTATGGGTTTCATCGGCGGCTTCTGCCACCTTTACATCGGCCAGGAAGCGGTCGTCACCGGCATGCAGATGGCCATCAAGGACGGCGATCAGGTCATCACGACCTACCGCGATCACGGCCACATGCTCGCCTGCGGCATGGACCCGAAAGGCGTGATGGCGGAGCTCACCGGCCGCCGCGGCGGATATTCCAAGGGCAAGGGCGGCTCCATGCACATGTTCTCCGTGGAAGCCAGTTTCTATGGCGGCCATGGCATCGTCGGCGCGTCCGCTCCGCTCGGGACCGGCCTCGCCTTCGCCAACAGGTACAGGGGCAACGACCATGTCTGCCTCACCTATTTCGGCGACGGCTCCGCCAACCAGGGGCAGGTCTATGAAGCCTTCAACATGGCCAAGCTCTGGGACCTGCCGGTCATTTTCGTCATCGAGAACAACAAGTACGCGATGGGCACCAGCATCGAGCGGTCCTCCTCGACGACCGACCTGTCGCAGCGGGGCAGAAGCTTCGATATTCCGGGCGAGCAGGTAGACGGCATGGACGTACGCGCTGTGAAGGCGGCAGGGGACAAGGTGGTGAAACGGGCCCGCGACGGACGCGGGCCTTATATTTTGGAAATGCTGACTTACCGCTATCGCGGCCACTCCATGTCCGACCCGGCCAAGTACCGGACCAAGGAAGAGGTCCAGAAAATGCGCACCGAGTCCGACCCGATCGAACAGGTTCGCGCGCGCATGCTCGAAAAGGGTTTTGCCCAGGAGGATGAACTCAAGGCGATCGACAAGGAGGTTCGCGCCATCGTCAACGAGGCGGCGGAATTCTCCCAGAGCGATCCCGAGCCCGATACATCAGAGCTCTATACAGACATCCTGAAGACATGATGACCGGCGTGTAAGGCCGCAGGGGAGGCAACAAGCAACATGGCGACCGAAATTCTTATGCCGGCGCTTTCGCCCACAATGGAAGAGGGGACGCTGGCCAAGTGGCTGGTGAAAGAAGGCGACGATGTGCAATCCGGCGACGTGATCGCGGAGATCGAGACCGACAAGGCGACCATGGAGGTCGAGGCGGTCGATGAAGGCAAGCTGGCCAAAATCCTCATTCCGGAGGGCACTGAGAACGTCAAGGTGAATACGCCGATCGCGGTCATCGCCGAGGAAGGCGAAGATGTCTCGGCAGCGGCGGCTCCAGCCGCGGCACCGGAGCCGGCTGCCGCGGAAACCGCCGCCCCGGCGCAGCCCGAAGCACGGCCTGAAGTTGCCGCGCCCGCCATCAGTGTGGCCGCGGACCCCGAGGTGCCCGCAGGCGCTGAAACCGCGTCCATGACGGTGCGCGAGGCCCTGCGCGACGCCATGGCGGAAGAGATGCGCAAGGACGAAGACGTCTTTGTCATGGGTGAGGAGGTGGCCGAGTACCAGGGCGCCTACAAGGTGACGCAGGGTCTGTTAGACGAGTTCGGCGCACGCCGCGTGATCGACACGCCGATCACAGAGCACGGCTTCTGCGGCGTCGGCGTGGGTGCCGCGTTCGCGGGCCTCAAGCCGATCGTCGAGTTCATGACCTGGAACTTCGCCATGCAGGCCATCGATCACATCATCAACTCCGCCGCCAAGACGCTTTACATGTCCGGCGGGCAGATGGGATGCCCGATCGTCTTTCGCGGACCGAACGGCGCGGCGGCCCGCGTCGCCGCCCAGCACAGCCAGTGCTTTTCCGCCTGGTACGCGCATGTGCCGGGGCTGAAGGTCATCGCGCCCTATACCGCGTCGGACGCGAAGGGCCTCCTCAAAGCCGCCGTCCGCGACCCGAACCCGATCATCTTCCTCGAGAACGAGATCCTGTACGGGCAGAGCTTCGACGTTCCCCAGGTCGACGACTGGGTGCTGCCCATCGGCAAGGCGCGCATCGCCCGCGAGGGCGGCGACGTGACCATTGTCTCGTTCTCGCGCGGCATGACCTACTGCCTCGACGCGGCGGAGGTGCTCGCGGGTGAGGGCATCGACGCCGAAGTGATCGACCTTCGCACGCTGCGTCCGCTCGACATGGAGACCATCATCGCGTCGGTCAGGAAGACCAACCGGATTGTCACGGTCGAGGAGGCGTGGCCGGTCTGCTCGGTGGGCAGCGAAATCTGCGCGAGCGTCACCCGCGAGGCCTTCGATTATCTCGATGCGCCCCCGACGCAGGTATCGGGCGCCGACGTCCCCATGCCTTACGCGGCCAATCTCGAGGTGCTTGCATTGCCGAGCGCCGGTCAGGTGGCCGACGCCGCGCGCGCCGTGTGTTACGCGACATGAAAGCTGCGAGACGCGTTCTGACAAGTCTGCGGAGGCCACATGCCCATTGAAATTCTGATGCCCGCGCTTTCCCCGACCATGGAGGAAGGCACGCTTGCCAAGTGGATGGTCAAGGAGGGCGACACCGTCCAGTCGGGCGACGTGCTCGCCGAGATCGAGACCGACAAGGCGACAATGGAGGTCGAGGCCGTCGACGAGGGTGTGATCGCGAAAATCCTGATCGCCGAGGGCACGGAGCATGTGGCCGTCAACAAGCCTATTGCCGTCCTGCTGGAGGAAGGCGAGGACGCAAGCGCACTGGAAAGTGCGGCGAGCGCGCCCGCAGCCGAACCCGCTGCCGCACCGGCGGCACCAAGCGCACCGCCGACGGAGCCCGCGCCGGCTGCGGCACCCCAAGCAGAAGCCAAACCGGCGCCCGCGCCCGCGCCAGAACCGGCGGCTGCACCAAAGTCGAACGGGCAGGCCGGCCGCGTGTTCGCCTCACCGCTCGCAAGGCGTCTGGCAAAAGACGGCAATATCGATCTGTCGCAACTGACCGGAACCGGACCGCACGGGCGTATTGTCAAGCACGACGTGGAGCAGGCGCTCAAGTCCGGCGCGACGGCGCCGGCACCCGCCGAAGCCCCGTCCGCCGGTCAGGTGATGCCCGCACCCACGGCCCCTCCCGCGGCGGTTCCTGCGATGGCGGATGAGGAAATCCTCGCGCTCTACGAGTCCGGGTCCTACGAGGTCGTTCCGCACGACAATATGCGCCGCATCATCGCCGAGCGGCTCACCATGGCAAAGTCGACGATCCCGCATTTCTATCTGAGCGTGGATTGCCGCCTGGACGAGTTGCTGGCCGCGCGCCAGCGCCTCAACGCCATGAGCCCGGCGGAAGGCCCGACAGCCTTCAAGATCTCCGTCAACGACATGATCATCAAGGCAATGGCCATGGCGCTGCAGAAGGTGCCAAACGCCAACGCCACCTGGACGGAGCAGGGCACATTGCGCCACCGGTCCTCGGACATCGGTGTGGCGGTAGCCATCGACGGCGGCTTGTTCACGCCGGTGGTACGCCACGCGGAAGTGAAGAGCATGTCCGAGATCTCCAACGAGATGAAGGATCTCGCGGCACGCGCGCGCAACAGGCGGCTCGCCCCGCACGAATATCAGGGCGGCACCACCTCAATCTCCAATCTCGGCATGATGGGCATCAAGACCTTCGACGCCGTCATCAACCCGCCGCACGCCTCCATCCTCGCCGTCGGGGCGGGGGAGAAGCGCCCGGTCATCAAGAACGACACCATCGAGATTGCGACGATGATGAGCTGCACGCTGTCGTGCGACCATCGCGTGATCGACGGCGCGCTCGGCGCGGAACTGCTCGATGCCTTCAGGGGGTTCATCGAGGAACCCGTGACCATGCTGGTCTGACGCACACATGCCGCGCCGCGTCGAACATCTTCACCATTCCCTTGTCAAGAGAGATTCCGAATGACCGACACTTCATTCGATATTGCCGTTATCGGAGGCGGGCCCGGCGGGTATGTCGCCGCGATCCGCGCTGCTCAGCTTGGGCTCAAGGCATGCGTCATCGAGCGCGAGCATCTGGGCGGCATCTGCCTCAACTGGGGCTGCATCCCGACCAAGGCTCTGCTCCGCACGTCGGAGATTTTTCACCTGATGCACCGCGCGGAAGAATTCGGCCTGTCTGTCAATGACGTAAGCTTCGACATTCAGAAAGTGGTGCAACGCAGCCGCAAAGTCTCAGCCAAACTCACAGGCGGCGTCGGTTACCTCATGAAAAAGAACAAGATTACCGTGTTCGACGGCGCGGCGAAGCTGAAGGGACAGGGCGGCATCGCCATCACCGGCAAGGACGGCGCCGCGCTCCCCGACGTGCAGGCCAAGCACATCATCGTGGCGACCGGCGCGCGGGCGCGCACGCTGCCCAATCTGGGACCGGACGGCAAGCTGGTGGGGACCTACAAGGAAGCGATGATCCCGGACACCATGCCGAAATCGCTGCTGGTCGTGGGATCGGGCGCGATCGGCATCGAGTTTGCGAGCTTCTATCGCACGCTCGGCGCCGAGGTTACCGTCGTCGAGATCATGGACCGGATCCTGCCGGTCGAGGATGAAGAGATATCCGGTCTCGCGCAGAAGTCCTTCGAGAAGCAGGGCATGAAGATCCTGACCGGCACGTCGGTCGAGAAGCTGGACAAGGGTGCCGACAGCGTTTCGGTGACGCTGAAGAAGGCGGACGGCAGCACAGAGACGATGACCGTCGAGCGTGTGATTCTCGCCATCGGCATCACCGGCAACGTGGAGGGCATCGGCCTGGAGGAAACCGGCGTGAAAACCGACCGCGGCCACATCGTCATCGATCAGTGGTGCCGGACCACGGCAGCCGAGAGCATCTACGCGATCGGCGATGTCGCCGGACCGCCGTGGCTTGCCCACAAGGCGAGCCACGAGGGCGTGCTTTGCGTGGAGAAGATCGCAGGCGTCGATGGCGTGCACCCGCTCGATGTGTCGAACGTTCCGGGTTGCACCTATTGCGCGCCGCAGGTCGCAAGCGTCGGCATGACCGAGAAAAAGGCGGTCGAGGCCGGGCATGAAGTCAAGGTTGGCCGCTTTCCGTATCAGGGCAACGGCAAGGCCATTGCGCTCGGCGAGACCGACGGGCTGATCAAGACCGTGTTTGACGCCAAAACCGGCGAGCTCCTGGGTGCCCATATGATCGGCGCCGAAGTGACCGAGCTCATTCAGGGATATGGCGTCGCCCGGACGCTGGAGACGACCGAAGCGGAGCTGATGCACACCATCTTCCCGCATCCCACACTCTCGGAGATGATGCACGAGTCGGTGCTCGACGCTTACGGGCGGGTCATGCATATATGACGGCGCGCTCCACTCGGTTCATCTCGGGTGAGGGGAGAACACGGACGAGACGACGCAACAGCAGGAATTGATTGCGATGCCAGGTGTCGGTTTTTTCGGAATGCTCGTGATTGGACTTGTGGCCGGGTACATTGCGGAAAAGGTCACCGCCAGCGACCATGGCCTGTTCACCAATCTGATTGTCGGCATTGCCGGGGCGTTTGTCGGTGGCACGCTCGCAGACGTACTCGGCATCCAAGTCTACGGGTTTTTGGGGTTGCTGGTCACGGCATCGATTGGTGCGGTCATTCTTCTGTTCGTGTGGCGCAAGGTGACAGGCAGGTAAACCGGCGTCGCGCGCGTTTGCGTACCTCATCACTGAAGCCAAGAGAGGGGGCACATCATGGAACTCATCATCTTTCTGGTCGTCGGCCTGATCGCGGGCTTTATCGCCGCGCGCGTCATGGGGAAGAATCAGGACCTGCTCACCAATCTCGTCGTCGGGGTCGTCGGCGCGGTGGTTGGCGGCGTGATCGCGGGACTGCTCGGACTTGGCGCCGTCAACATACTCGGGCGCATTATCATCGCGACACTGGGTGCCATCTTGTGCCTCTATGTCTGGCAGAGGTACAAGACCAGTTGAGGCCATTGGTGGCCGAGCCGCGTGAGAGTTGAGGCGATGGACCTGCTGCATCTGTCCATGTTTGTATTGGTTGGACTTGGCGTCGGGCATATCGCTCACAAGGTGAGCGAGGGTGCGATCCCGATCGGTGTTGCATACGGATTGGGTCTCGCCGGCGCACTTCTGGGCGGGATCGGCGCGACGCTCGCAGGTATGACGTTCTACAATCTGGCCGGCCGCATGGTGGTCGGCCTTGGCTGCGCGACGGTATTCGTTCTCCTTTGGCGGCAATTCCGTCTGCTATGAGGCCGGATTTGGCAAATAGGCGACGATGGTAACCATTCTCGATACGGTATCGCGGTCCAGGGACGATCGTCCGCGTCACCCTGAAAAACAGGGCCGCCCGGACACGCCCCTTCTGCGCAAGCCGGACTGGATCCGCGTGAAAGCGCCCGGCTCGCCGGTCTACAACGAGACCCGGCGCATCATCCGCGACAACAATCTGCACACCGTGTGCGAAGAGGCGGGCTGCCCGAACATCGGCGAATGCTGGTCGAAACGGCACGCGACCATGATGATTATGGGCGATACGTGCACCCGCGCCTGCGCTTTCTGCAATGTGCGCACCGGACAGCCGGACCCGCTCGACCCGCAAGAGCCGGAAAACGTCGCCCGCGCGGTCGAGCGGCTCGGCCTCAGGCACGTCGTCATCACTTCCGTCGACCGGGATGATTTGGACGATGGCGGGGCGGCGCATTTCGCGGCTGTGATTTCGGCCATCCGCAGCCGTTCGCCCGAGACCACCATCGAAGTGCTCACGCCCGATTTCCTGCGCAAGGACGGCGCCATCGACATGGTCACCGATGCGCGCCCGGACGTGTACAACCACAATCTCGAGACAGTGCCGTCGCTTTATCTCTCGATCCGCCCCGGCGCACGCTACTTCCATTCCCTGCGGCTCCTGCAGCACGTCAAGGAGCGCGACGCATCGATGTTCACCAAATCGGGTATCATGGTCGGGCTCGGCGAGGAACGCCATGAGGTGCTGCAGGTCATGGACGACCTGCGCACCGCCGGCGTCGACTTCCTGACCATCGGCCAGTACCTCCAGCCGACCCGCAAGCATGCCGCCGTTGCACGGTTCGTCACGCCGGACGAGTTCAAGGCCTATGAGCGCATGGCATACGGCAAGGGGTTCCTGCTCGTTTCCTCCAGTCCGCTCACGCGTTCGTCCTATCATGCGGACGAGGATTTCCAGCGCTTGCGCGATGCGCGCAACGCCGCGCTCTCCAGTTAGCCGCGGCACGCCCGGAAGATCCATGAGGACGTTCCACACCACGCGCCATGTTGCACATTCTGCGGAGGACATGTTTGCCCTCGTCGCCGACATCGAGCGCTACCCGGAGTTCTTGCCCCTGTGCAAGGCGCTCAAGCTGCGCAACCGGCACGAAAGGGATGGACGCGAGGTGCTCATCGCCGACATGACGGTTGCCTACAAGATGCTGCGCGAGAGCTTCACCAGCCGTGTGACCCTGGACAGCGCGGAAAAACAGATCCTCGTCGAGTATCTCGACGGGCCGTTCACCCATCTTGAGAACAAATGGACGTTCCGCGACACCGGGCAGGGGACAAGCGAGATTGACTTCTACATCGCGTACGAATTCAAATCCCGGTCGCTGCAGCTGTTGATGGGGACGATGTTCGAGCAGGCGTTCCGCAAGTTCGCGGACGCGTTCGAGAACCGCGCCGACGTCGTTTACGGGACAACAAGAGACTCTCAGAACCGCGGGGTAACCGCTTCTTAATCGCGCCGTAGTACGTTCACCCGACGTAGCGCAGGTCTCTGATTTGCGGTCTCATTCGGGTGTCGAGTATGAGTGATGCTGTCAGTCGCAAATCGGGTCTCGCCAATCCGAAGTTGATCACGCTGCCGTCGCCGCTGCTTCTGGCGGTGTTTGCGTCTTCCCTTTTTCTGAGTGCCTTACTGCTCTTCGCGGTCCAACCGATGTTCGCCCGGACCATTCTGCCGGTTCTGGGCGGTTCGCCGGCGGTGTGGTCGGTCGCGATGTGCTTCTTTCAGGTCGCGCTTCTCGCAGGATATGCGTATGCGCACCTGCTTAACTCAGCACTTCGAACGCCGCGGGCGGTCATCGTTCATCTCGGCGTTCTTTTCGCGGCGATGTTCTTTCTGCCGTTGGGGATCGCGACTGGGTGGACGCAGCCGCCCAATGCGGGTTTGCACCTCTGGACATTCGGATTGCTCACCGTTTCCATCGGCTTGCCGTTCTTTGCGCTCGCCGGAAATGCGCCTTTGCTTCAGGCGTGGTTCGCACGCACCGGGCACAAGCATGCCGCAGACCCGTACTTCCTGTACGGCGCAAGCAATCTTGGAAGTCTGCTTGCGCTGCTCAGCTATCCGTTCCTGATTGAGCCTGCGATGACGCTGGCCGAGCAAAGCGAAATCTGGTCGCTTGGCTACAAGGTGCTGACGCTAGGGGTCGGGCTGTGCGGCCTGAGCATGTTGTTGTTACGGTCGTCCCGCAACAACGCAGCAGATGTCGCACCTGATCCACAATCAAGGTCCTTCTCACCATGGCGAGAACGCCTTGCCTGGGCCGGACTCGCGTTCGTGCCCTCCGGCTTGCTGGTAGCCGTCACATCACACATTACGACCGACGTTGCTGCGACGCCGTTCTTGTGGGTCGTGCCACTTGCTCTCTTTCTCCTCACATTCGTTATCACCTTTCAGCGCAATCCAATCCTGCCGCACAAGTGGATGCTTGCGATACAGCCGACTGCCGTCGCACTGCTCATCATCTCCATGCAGCTTCCGCTGACCCAGCATTTGTTGGCATTCATCGGCATACATCTCGGTGCATTTTTCGTGAGCGCGATGGTTTGTCATGGTGAACTTGTGCGCAGGCGCCCGCGTGCGCAAGAATTGACCGACTTCTATCTTTGGATGTCGGCCGGAGGTGCCGCTGGGGGGCTCTTTGCAGGCCTGATCGCGCCAAACATCTTCTCCACCGTACTGGAGTATCCAATCATGATCGTACTGGCCTTGTTCGCAAGACCAGGCTTTTTTTCGACCAAGCCGTCGAATTGGATTAGGGAAGGTGGGATTGCCATTTCGCTTTTGGCGCTTCTGGCCATACCGGAAATAGTGAGCACATTTCGATGGGCCGATCACGCACCAATTGTTTACGTTGGGCTGATTGTGGCAATGTCCTCAGCGGTCATTTTGTCCCGACTGCAGCCGCTCCGGCTTGCAATGCTGGTTGCGGTTGTTCTGATCGCCGGAAATCTATTTGTCTTGCAATCGCAAAAAAACGAGAATCACCGCGGATTCTTCGGCGTCCATAAAATCAGTGAGACAGATGATGGGAAGTTTCGTGTTCTTTCTCATGGTACGACAATCCATGGTGCACAGAGATTGGACGTGGATCATGCAGAGCCGCCTGAACCTCTGACCTACTATCACAGAACAGGGCCATTTGCTGATGTGTTGACGGCGACCCGTTCCGTCAGTTCTGTCAATGCGATCGGAGTCATCGGGTTGGGGGCGGGAACACTCGCCTGTTACAGGCAAAGCGGAGAGACTTGGACGTTCTTTGAAATCGATCCATTGGTCGTTCAGATCGCCTCAGATCCGCAGAAATTCAGGTTTCTTTCGCATTGTGCCCCCGCTTCTCAGATCGTCCTTGGCGATGCGAGGATCACAATCACGAAAGAAGAAAACCGGTATTTCGACCTCCTGATCGTCGACGCGTTTTCATCTGACGCCATACCGGTACATTTGCTAACTCGCGAGGCCTTGGAGGCTTATATCTCCAAACTTTCAGAGACCGGTGTGCTCGCGCTCCATATTTCTAACAGACACATGGATCTTGGCCCGGTTATTGCCGCGGCAGCACGCGAGTTGGGTCTTATCGCACTGACAAGGCACAGTGAGAAAACAGATGAGATGAAAGAGGCGTACAAGAGCGGAGCCACACTCGCGGTTCTCACTCGAAACGCGGCAGATGTTCGAGCTTTGCGAGGCTATGAAGGTTGGAGACCGCTGGAAGATCGAGGTTGGCGCGTGTGGACCGACGACTATTCGAACGTATTGGAAGCAATACTCGCGAAACACAGATGAACCCGGGAGCTGGCAGAAAGGGGTTCAGATAACTGACCGTACAAGCGCGAAAGCCTCGGCGACCGATTTCTCACGCACCGCGCCGCGACCGATGTCGCCATAGGTTTGTTGAGAAGGTTTGGCCGCGTCACCGCGCCGTGCGACCGCGAAGCATACCAGACCGACCGGCTTTTCGACGCTGCCGCCGCCCGGCCCCGCGACCCCGGTGACAGACACGGCAATGTCCGCCCGCGAATGGGTGAGGGCACCCTCTGCCATCGCGCCGGCAACCTGCTCGCTGACCGCGCCAAATTGATCGATGAACTCAGCCGGGACGCCGAGCATCTGGATTTTCGCGTCATTCGAATAGGTTACGAAACCGCGCTCAAGCACATCCGAAGATCCCGGCACTTCCGTCAGACAGGCGCTGATAAGGCCGCCGGTGCAGGATTCCGCCGTTGCGAGCATCAACTTTCGCTCACGAAGCACATCGAGCAATTGGCCTGCCTGTTCAATGAGTTCCGGCGACATCCTTCCCTCTTGCGTCAATCGAGCCGAATGCTGGCGGTTGCCTGTGCGGCGATGCCCTCGCGCCGTCCCGTGAAGCCAAGCCCTTCGGTCGTGGTGGCCTTCACGCTTACCCGCTCGAGCGCGACTTCCAGGATATCGGCAACGCGCTTGCGCATCGCCTCGCGATGCGGACCGATCTTCGGCGTTTCGCAAATGAGCGTCACATCCACATTGACGATGCCGCCACCGCGAGCGCGCACGCGCGTCGCCGCATCACGCAGAAACTGATCAGACGCCGCACCCTTCCATTTTGGATCGCTTGGCGGGAAATGGGCGCCGATATCACCGTCGCCAATCGCGCCGAGCAACGCATCGGTCAGCGCGTGAAGTCCGACATCCGCATCCGAATGACCGGCGAGGGCCTGATCGTGCAGCACCCTGACCCCGCACAGCATCACATGATCGCCGTCACAGAACGCGTGCACGTCGTAGCCGTGTCCGAAGCGGACTTCGCCGGCGCGCCCGTCCCGAACCCGCATCTGCCGCTCCGCGGCCTCGAAATCCTCACCGGTCGTGAGCTTCACATTGGCCTCCGCACCTTCGACCAGAACGACATCAAGCCCGTGCCACTCGGCGATCGCCGCATCGTCCGTGAAATCGCTCTCGCCGGCGCGCGATGCCGCCTCGTGGGCGGCGCGCAGTTTTGCAAACCGGAATCCCTGAGGTGTCTGAGCGCGCCACAGACCGGTCCGTTCCACCGTCGCGGAAACCCGAGTGCCGTTCGCTTTCTTGAGTGTGTCGGTGACGGGGAGGGCGGGAACCACGCCCTCGCTCTCACCAAGTGCTGTGATGACACGGTCTATGAGCGCGGCATCGGCAAAGGGTCGCGCTGCGTCGTGGACCAGGACATTCGCCGGAGCATGTTGCGCAAGACCTTCCAGTCCCGCCCGGACGGAATCCTGCCGCGTGGCACCGCCGGTCACGGGCTCCATGAGCTTGTCGCCGAAATCGCCGGCGAGCGCGTTGTAGCGGTCCCGGTCGGCATCATGAATGACCGTCAGGACCTGGCCGACGCGCGGATGGTCGATGAAGCGCGCAAGAGTTCGCGCAAGCACCGGTATGCCGCCGACGGGCCGATACTGCTTCGGCACGTCGCCCGAACCGGCGCGCACGCCGCGGCCTGCGGCAACGATCACCACTGCGGTTTCCACTGATCCAGCAATCCTTTATGTGTTCCGGTCCCACCGAAGGCGCAACTGTACCGGCACCTTCAATGTCGCACCAGCGTTAAGCCTGTTGCCGCCTTTACCGGTATTGCATTGCACAAAAGTCGATTTCCCCTTAATGTGCCCACGATGTGAGCAAACGAAAATCTGTCTATTTTTTGTGCACAAATGGTAATGTCTTCTCTGCCGCTGAATGACGCCGCGCTGGCCGCGGAACCGATTACGGTCGGCGACGTGACCCTGCCGAACCGCGTCTTTCTCGCGCCCATGTCGGGGATCACCGATTTGCCATTTCGCAAACTCGCACACAAGCTCGGCGCGGGGCTCGTCGTGACGGAAATGGTGGCAAGCCATTCGCTGGTCAATGAACGCAAGGAGGAGCTTCGCCGCGTCGAAAAGGGCGATGAGCGCCCGTTCGTGATTCAACTGGCCGGACGCGAAGCCCGCTGGATGGCCGAAGGCGCATGCATCGCCGAGGCACGCGGCGCCGACATCATTGACATCAACATGGGATGTCCCGCCAAGCAGGTCACCCGCGGTCTGTCAGGTTCGGCGCTGATGCGCGATCTGGACCATGCCCTCGGCCTGATCGATGCGACGGTTGCCGCCGTCAAGGTACCGGTCACGCTGAAGATGCGGATGGGGTGGGACCATGAGACGCTCAACGCCCCGGAGCTCGCCCGACGCGCGCAGGAAGCGGGCATCAGGATGATCACGGTGCACGGGCGCACCCGGTGCCAATTCTTCAAGGGCACGGCGGACTGGAGGTTCGTCGCGCGGGTAAAACGCGCGGTGGACATACCCGTCATCGTCAACGGAGATGTGTGCTCGATGCAGGACATCCGCACGGCATTGGCACACTCCAACGCGGATGGGGTCATGGTGGGGCGCGGCTGCTATGGGCGACCCTGGTTCCCCGGCGCAGCCGTGAAGGCGGCAAAGGCCGGGACCCGCAATGCCGTGCAACCCGCCCCGCCAAAGCAAAAAGCCATCGCCCTCGAACACTACGAAACCATGCTGGCGTACTACGGCCGCACGTTCGGCGTGCGCAACGCACGCAAGCATCTGGGCTGGTACGTGGAGCAGGGCGCACGCTCGGCCGAAGAGCAGAAACGATGGCGTGCGCGCCTGTGCCGGGCGAACTGCCCGGACGAGGTTCGCCGCACCCTCGGTGAATTTTACGACAGCCGCATTCCGGAAGCCGCATGAGCACCGTGATAAACGCAACACCGCAGACCGCAGAAAAGGGGGGTGCCGCGCACCTCGCCCTGAACCTGCTCGATGGCCTCCCGCATCCGGTTCTGCTGATTGCCGAAGACGACACCATCGAATACGCCAATGCCGCGGCGGAGGACTTCTTCCAGGCCAGTATCGCCGTTCTGCGCCGCCAGTCGCTCGGCGACATTGCCGCGTTCGGCAGCCCCCTGCTTGCCCTCGTCGACCATGTCCGCCGGCACGGCTCAAAGGTGAATGAATATGGCGTCGACCTCGGTTCGCCGAAGAACGGTGGCCGGCGCCTTGTCGACGTGCATTGCGGCCCGGTGACCGAGGCCCCTGGCAAGATCATGGTCGTGCTGCAACAACGCAGCATGGCGCAGATGATCGAGCGCCAGTTGACGCATCGTGGCGCGGCCCGGTCCGTTTCCGGTCTAGCAGCCGTGCTCGCCCACGAAATCAAGAATCCGCTCTCCGGCATCCGCGGCGCCGCCCAGTTGCTGGAGAGCGCGATTGACGACGAAGACCGGTCGCTGACGCAGCTCATCTGCACCGAGTCGGACCGCATCTGCGATCTCGTTGACCGCATGGAAGTGTTCGGCGATGAGCGTCCGCTGACCAAGGAAGCCGTAAACATTCACGATGTCCTCGACCATGTGAAGAAAATCGCCGAAGCCGGATTCGCAAGCCATATCAACATCTTGGAGGAGTATGATCCTTCACTTCCGGCAATTCCGGGGTCCCGGGACAAGCTGATCCAGGCATTCCTCAACCTGATCAAGAACGCTGCCGAAGCGATCGGTGAAGAGCGAAACGACGGCACGATCGTGCTGAGCACGGCGTTCCGCCCGGGCGTCCGGCTTTCTCTTCCCGGCTCCGCGACCCGCATATCCCTGCCGCTCGAAGTCGCCATCAAGGACAATGGACCAGGGGTGCCGCCGGAGCTGCGGCCACATTTGTTCGAGCCGTTCGTCACAACCAAATCGTCGGGCAACGGCCTCGGCCTCGCGCTCGTCGCAAAGTTCATCGGCGATCACGGCGGCATCATCGAATGCGACAGTTCGGCACGCGGCACGACATTTCGGGCATTGATGCCCATGCAAGACGCGGAAGCGGAGATCACCGAGACCGAGGGTTCTGCATGACGAAAGGCAATATACTTATCGCGGATGACGATGCAGCCATCCGCACCGTTCTGAACCAGGCCCTCGCGCGGGCGGGATACGTGCCCCGCGCCACGGGCAATGCCGCCACACTGTGGCAATGGGTTTCCCAGGGCCTCGGCGATCTCGTGGTCACCGACGTGGTCATGCCCGACGAGAATGCGTTTGACCTCATTCCGAAGGTCAGGAAACTCCGTCCGGATCTGCCGATCGTCGTCATGAGCGCCCAGAACACACTCATGACCGCGATCACGGCGGCGGAGTGCGGCGCTTACGAGTATCTGCCCAAGCCGTTCGACCTGAATGAGCTCGTCTCCATTGTCGGCCGGGCCCTCGCGGAACCGCGCGCCAAGCCGCAAGCCGCGCGCGAGCCGCGCGGCGATGACCTCCCATTGATCGGCCGGTCCACGCCGATGCAGGAGATCTACCGGGTTCTGGCACGGCTGACGCAGACCGACCTGACGGCCATGATCACGGGCGAGTCCGGCACCGGCAAGGAACTCGTCGCACGGGCGCTCCATGATTACGGGCTGCGCCGCAAAGGCCCGTTTGTCGCCATCAACATGGCCGCCATTCCGCGCGAACTGATAGAGTCTGAACTGTTCGGCCACGAGAAGGGTGCCTTCACTGGCGCCCAGACGCGCCACGTCGGCCGGTTCGAGCAGGCGGAGGGCGGCACGCTGTTCCTTGATGAGATCGGCGATATGCCGATGGAAGCACAAACCCGCCTGCTGCGCGTATTGCAGGAAGGTGAATACACGACGGTCGGCGGACGCACGCCGATCAAGACCAATGTCCGCATCATCGCCGCTACCCATCGCGACCTGCAACACCAGATCGATCAGGGCCTGTTCCGCGAGGACCTGTTCTACCGGCTCAACGTCGTGCCGCTGCGCATGCCGCCGGTTCGCGAGCGCAAAGAGGACATCGGAGATCTGGCACGGCATTTCCTGCGTCAGGCCGAGGCCGAGGGGCTGCCTGCCAAGAGCATCGATACCGCGGCCATCGAACGGATGAAACAGCACAACTGGCCGGGCAACGTCCGTGAGCTTGAGAACCTCGTGCGCCGTCTCGCGGCGCTCTATACGCAGGACACGATCACGTCGGAACTGGTCGAGACGGAACTCGCCAGCAATGTGGCCGCGCCGTTCGAGAACGGCGAATCCCAGGACGATGACATCGGACAGTCGCTCGAGCGATACATGGCGGATTATTTTTCGAGTTTTGGCGGCGAGTTGCCGCCGCCGGGACTGTATCAGCGCGTGCTGAGAATGGTGGAGCCACCGCTGATCAACGCCGCTCTCGCGGCGACGCGCGGCAACCAGATTCGCGCGTCCGAACTGCTTGGTTTGAATCGCAATACGCTGCGCAAGAAAATCCGCGATCTGGACCTCAAAGTGATCCGTTCATCGGGATAAAACGCCGGTCTGCCGACGGTTCCGAGACGTTCACGCTGTTGTCCAAATTTCGCAACAATTTGTCTCCAATGTGCAACATTGTGGTTATTTTGCATCAGGGGCTTGGGTGCGCTGGGATGCCGCTCTGACCACAGATCAGGCGAGACTCTGCGACATTTTATTCCCTTTCTGCCCAAATCCGGGCCCTTGAATCCGGCAAATAGCCTATGCGCCGCAGCGAGTGGCGGACGCAAACGGGCGGGAGGCCCTGTTTTATGGTTTCGTACGCGGTTGAGCGCAGTGACGGCAAGGGTTCCCGCCTGAAAGATCTGGGCAAGACCACCAGCAGACCCTCGTTCTATTTCGGCGTGGGACTTGTCGTCCTGTCCATCCTGTGTGGACTTGCAACCTACCTGATCCTCACCGGGCTCACGCCCATTGTGCCGACTCATCTGGTCGTCGTCACAATGCTGCTGATCAACGCCGTGCTTGGCCTCGGCATGATCGGACTGATCGCCTGGCAGGTGGCCGGGCTGTGGATTGCGAGACGGCGGCAGCAGGCCGGCGCACGCCTTCATGTGCGCATCGTCGGCCTTTTCAGCGTCATCGCCGTCCTGCCGGCAATCCTGTTGGCCGTATTCGCAAGCGAGTCGCTGGACCGCGGTCTCGATCACTGGTTTTCGAAACGCACGCAACTGATCGTCCAGAATTCGGTCGACGTCGCAACCGCCTATCTGAACGAACATGGACAGGTCATCCGCTCCGACGTGATCTCCATGGCGGCGGATATCGACGCGGCCGCCAATCTGGTTCGGACCAAGCCAGAGAGCTTCGGCCGGTTCCTTGCCGCACAGGCAACGATCCGGTCGATTCCCGTGGCCTACATCATCGACGACAAGACGACGCTTCTGGCGTCCGCCGGCAAGCTGTTCCAGGAGCCGTATGTTCCGCCTCCGCAAAGCGACATGGAAAAGGCGCGCGACGGGAATGCCGTCATTATCCCGCCGGGCAAGACCAACAAGGTCGCGGCGATCAAGAAGCTGGAGGATTTCAAGGACAGCTACCTCTACATCGTGCGTCCCGTGAACCCGCAGGTCCTGCAGCATCTGCGCGAGACGCGTGCAAGCGTCCAGGAATACCAGGCCCTGTCGCAACGCCGCACCGACGTTCAGATCGCTTTCGCGCTGATGTATGTGGCCATCGCGCTGACGCTTCTGCTGGCGGCGATCTGGGCCGGGCTGTGGTTTGCGAACCGGCTGGTCGCACCGATCCGTCAGCTCATCGGTGCGGCGGAGCAGGTGTCGAAAGGCAATCTGAATGTGCAGGTCCCGACCGACGAACCCGAGGGCGACCTCAGGCGCCTCGGCACGACCTTCAACGACATGACGCAGGAGCTTCAGGTTCAGCGTGATCAGCTGGTCGATACCAACGCGATACTCGATGAGCGCCGCAGGTTCATCGAAACGGTGCTCTCCGGTGTCACGGCAGGCGTGATCGGCCTGGATACGAAGGGCGTGGTAACCTTGGCCAACCCGTCAGCGGAAACGCTGCTCGCCGCAGGCAAGAAACAGCTCGTCGGCCAGGACATTGCCAGCGCGGTACCGGAGTTTGCAAAGCTGTTCGAACGCGGACGCAAACAAAGCCGCAAACCCGTACTCGACCAGATCCATCTGGTGCGCGGCGGGCAGGAGCGCAACTTTGCCGTTCGCGTCTCGAGCGAGCGATCGGAAAGCACCGAGTATGGCTATGTGATCACCTTCGACGATGTGACCGAGCTCGTGACGGCTCAGCGCTCATCCGCGTGGGCCGACATCGCGCGGCGGATCGCGCACGAGATCAAGAACCCGCTGACGCCGATCCAGCTTTCCGCCGAACGGATCCGGCGCAAGTACGGCGACTCGATCACCGAGGACAGGGAAGTCTTCGACCGCTGCACCGACACCATCGTCCGGCAGGTTGAGGACATTGGCCGCATGGTCGACGAGTTTTCGGCCTTCGCCCGGATGCCAAAGCCGAATATGGAGCATTGCGACGTGGCCGAGATCACGCGCGAAGCCGTTTTTCTGTTCCAGGTCAGCCATCCCGATATCGATTTCGAGGTCGACCTGCCTGCGAAACCGGTTTTCATGAACTGCGATCGCAGGCTGATGTCGCAAGCGATTACCAATCTTGTAAAAAATGCGAGCGAGGCAATCGAGGCCGACTCGGAGGTCAAGGGCGAGATCAAGACCCGCGTCCGCACGCGCGCCGGTCGCGTCATCATCGAAGTGATCGACAACGGCAAGGGCCTGCCGAAAGAGAACCGCAATCGCCTCGTCGAGCCCTATATGACGACGCGCGAGAAGGGGACCGGGCTCGGGCTGGCGATTGTGCAAAAGATCACCGAACAGCATGGCGGCAAGCTGCAGCTCCGCGATGCGCCCAAACGCGGCGGGAAGGCCGGGGGGGCCTGTGTACGGCTTGACTTTCCTGCGGCAACAGAGGTGGCGGCCACGGACGCGCCCAAGGCGAAAAGCAAGCCGGCGCGCAAAAAGACCACAAAATCCAGAGCCTCGACGAAATCCAGGGCCCGAACCACTGGAAAACGCGCCGCTGCGAACCGAAATACCAAACGTAAGCGTGCCAAACAGCGAAACCCCGAAGACGAAGGAGTGACTCATGGCGTCTGACATTCTCATTGTCGATGACGAAACCGACATTCGTGAGCTCATCTCCGGCATACTCGAAGATGAGGGGCACGGCACGCGGCTGGCAAAGGACAGCACCGAGGCGCTGGCGGCGATCGAGGAGCGGCGCCCGTCGCTGATCATCCTCGACATCTGGCTGCAGGGCAGCGAGCTGGACGGACTGGAACTTCTCGACCGCATCAAGAAATCTCACCCCGACCTCTCGATTGTCATCATTTCCGGTCACGGCAACATCGAAACGGCGGTCGCGGCGATCAAGCGCGGCGCCTACGACTATATCGAGAAGCCGTTCAAGGCCGATCGGCTCGTGCTGGTGACCGCCCGCGCTCTTGAGGCATCGGCCCTGAAACGCGAAAACCGCCAACTCAAGGAGAAGAGCACGCAAAGCGCTGAAATGATTGGAAAATCAAGCGCGATGAACCATCTGCGGCAGGCCATCGAGAAGGTTGCGCCGACCAACAGCCGAGTGCTCATCAGTGGCCCCTCCGGCGCGGGGAAGGAGCTTGCCGCCCGGGTCCTGCATGAAAGCTCAAGCCGAAAGGACGCACCATTCGTCGCGCTGAACGCCGCGGCCATGGCGCCGGACCGTGTCGAGATCGAGCTGTTTGGCACCGAAGAGGGAACCAGCGGCCAGCACAAGGTCGGGGCGCTCGAGGAGGCGCATGGCGGAACCCTGTATATCGATGAAGTTGCCGATATGCCGATGGAAACGCAGGGCAAGGTCCTTCGTGTCCTGGTGGAACAGAAGTTCCAGCGACTCGGCGGCGGACCGAAGGTCCATGTCGAGGTTCGGATCGTGTCGTCGACGAGCCGCGATCTGGAACAGGAGATCCGTGACGGAAATTTCCGTGAAGATCTGTTCCACCGGCTCAGCGTGGTGCCGCTCGGCGTCCCGGCGCTGTCCGAACGGCGCGAGGATATCCCGTCGCTCGTCAAATACTTCGTTGAGCAGCTTGCCGTCGCGTCGGGGCTACAGCCGCGGCGCATCGGAGACGACGCCATGGCGGTGCTGCAATCGCATGACTGGCCGGGCAATGTCCGCCAGCTGCGCAACAATGTCGAACGCCTGCTGATCCTGAGCGGCGGCGATCCGAAGACGCCCATCAATGTCGACATGCTGCCCGACGAGATCGCCAATCCGGTGCCGCTCTCGCAGGAACGCAGCTCGGGCGAACAGCTGATGTCGCTGCCCCTGCGCGACGCCCGCGAGATCTTCGAACGCGAATACCTCGTTGCACAGATCAACCGTTTCGGCGGCAATATCTCGCGAACCGCCGAATTCGTCGGTATGGAGCGCTCCGCGCTGCACCGGAAACTGCGTGGTCTCGGCGTGCCCTCGGGCGACCGTCCCGCGCCGGTGCGTTAAATCCGACGCCTGAGATTACCAATTAATTACAGATAGTTAGTATTTTTTGGCCCATAATGCGGCCAGCTGCGGTATACCTTGCAACCTCGCGAGGGGGATGCGGCTGGAAACCTTAGGGGCAAGGCAACATGAAGGTCCTTATCTGCGGGGCCGGCCAAGTCGGCTTCGGAATCGCTGAGCGCCTGTCGGCTGAAGAGAATGACGTTTCCATCATCGACAATTCCCCCGGTCTCATCCAGCGGGTGAGCGATATTCTCGATGTGCGCGGTTTCGTCGGGCATGGTTCGCATCCCGACGTACTTGACGAGGCGGGCGCGCCTGACGCCGACATGATCATCGCCGTGACGTTGCATGACGAGGTGAACATGGTCGCCTGTCAGGTCGCCCACTCGCTGTTCAACATTCCGACCAAGATTGCGCGCGTCAGGTCGCAGAGCTATCTCGAGTCCCACTGGCGCGATCTGTTTTCGCGCGAGCACATGCCGATCGACGTGATCATCTCGCCGGAGATCGAGGTCGGCGACATGGTGTTACGGCGCCTCAGCCTGCCGGGCGCGTTCGAGACCGTCAGCTTCGGGGACGGCCTGATCAGCGTGGTCGGCGTAACGTGCGAGGAGGACTGCCCCGTCGTCGATACGCCCCTGAAGCAGCTCACAGAACTGTTTCCGGACCTCCCGGCGGGTGTGGTCGCCGTGGTGCGCGAAGGCCAGCTCTTTGTACCGCGCGGCGCGGACCAACTGCTGGCCGGCGACGACGCCTATTTCGTGGCCCCCAACGATCAGGTCGAGCGTACCCTCAAGATTTTTGGACACGACGAGGAACAGGCGCGGCGTGTGGTTATCGCCGGCGGCGGCAATATCGGCCTCTACGTCGCCAAGCGTCTCGAAGACCTTCACAACGCAGTCCGTCTCAAGGTTGTCGAAGCGGAGCGCGAACGCGCAGTCGAGATTGCCGAGGAACTCAACAAGACGGTCGTCCTCCACGGCAGTGCGCTCGATGAAGATGTGCTCAAGGAAGCCGACGTCACCAACGCCGATACGATGGTGGCGCTGACGAACGACGACCAGGTGAACATCCTGTCCTGCATCATGGCGGAGCGGCTGGGTTGCGAGCGCGCTCTTTGTCTGCTCAACAACACAAGCTACACGGACATGGTGCGCTCGCTCGGAATCGAAGCGAGCATCAACCCGCGGGCGATCACCGTATCCCGTGTCCTGCAGCATGTGCGCCGCGGCCGGATACGCGCGGTCCACTCGATTCAGAACGGGGCAGGGGAGATGATCGAGGCGGAGGCACTCGAGACGTCTCCGCTTGTGGGGAAACCACTCAAGGACATTGATCTGCCGGACGGCCTTCGCATCGGCGCGATCCTGCGCGAGGGCGAGGTGCGAATTCCCGACGGTACGACTGAAATTCTCGCGCACGATCGGGTTGTGATGTTCGCGACGGCCGAGAGCGTTCACGACGTCGAGCAGATGTTCCGCGTCAGTCTCGAGTTCTTTTAGGGATCGGCGCCGCAATGCGCGCAGTCGCAGTGCTCTACATACTCGGCTGGGTCCTGGCGGCCATTTCGGCCGCGATGATCATACCCGCAATGTTTGCCGTCGCCGTGGATTCGATCGTCCATGTGCAGGCATTCGTGGTTCCCGCTATCGCCGTCGGCTTCATTGCTGGATGCCTTATCATCGCCTTCAAGAGCCAGCGGGTCTTTGCCGACCGCAGACAAAGCATCCTGTTGATGACCCTCGTCTGGATCATCGTGCCCGCCGCCGCAGCGCTGCCGTTCTACACTTCCGGCTTTCCGGCGAACGCGGCGAGCGCATATTTCGAGGCAACATCCGGCTTCACGACAACCGGCGCGACAACCCTGTCCGATCTCTCACAGGCTCCCGCCAGCATCATCGTGTGGCGCGCCCTGCTGCAGTGGCTTGGCGGACTGACGACGCTGATCATGCTCGCGGCCCTGCTGGCTCCGCTTTCGGGAACCGCGCTGCACGACCGGCAGCTCAGGCTGGTGGGGCACAGCGCACACGGGACCATCCTCCACATGAGAGAGGCCCTTCGCGAAATCACCCCGCTTTACACCGCGCTCACCGCCGCCTGCTTTTCCGCGCTCGCGATTACCGGCATCCCTCCGTTCGACGCCTTTTGCCTGGCACTTTCAACGCTTTCGACCGGCGGGTTCATGCCACGCGACGGTACGATCGCCCTGTACGGATCACCGGCCGCGGAAGTCGTGCTCGCCTTTTTCATGCTCGTCGGAGCCGTCAGCATCATCTGGGTGCGGGCGATCTTCCAGGGACGCTGGACAATCGTCAGCGAGACCCACGAACCGATATGGATATTCTGGAGCGTCGGCATTCTCGGCACCCTGTTGGCCGTCGCGCTCGCGATCCGGGCCGGCGACCTGGATCCCTGGGTTCTCGGCCACACGCTCACGCTTGGTCTGGCCACTGTCGCTTCGGTCGTATCGACGACCGGATTCGCCATTTCGGAACAGACGCAGATCCTGCTTCCTTACATGGTTCTGCTGTGCCTCTGCATTGTGGGGGGCGGGAGGTTCTCGACCGCCGGCGGATTGAAGGCCTACCGCGTGATTTCGATGATGCAACAACTGGGGCGGGAGTTCCGGCTGCTCGTGTACCCGCATGGCGTCCGCCCCGCACGTCAGGCGACCGAAGCCATTGATAACGAGATCACAAAGTCGACGTGGATCATGCTGACCGCGTTCATGCTGATCATCGGCGTCATCGCCATGCTTGTCGCATGGACCGGCATACCCTTTTCCGGCGCATTGCTCGCCGCGACCGGTGCCGTGTCCAACATCGGACCGGCCTATGAGTTTGCACGCATCGCCGAATACCCGGATGCGCCGACCTACGGGGAAATGAGCCCATTCGCGCAGCTCGTCCTGTGTGCCGGGATGGTGTTCGGAAGGGTTGAAATCCTCGCCTTGTTGGCCGTTTTCAACGTGCTTTTCTGGCGCAATTGACGCAACATGAGTTCTTTCAACACCTTGGCGCTACGTCGCACTGTATCCACGCTTTTCGGCGGCCGCGCTGCACGAACACGGCGGCACTTCGTCGATTCAATTGAAAGTTGCAAGAAAAGAAGTGATTCTAGCGCGTAATTTGGGTATGATTTTCAGGTGCTTAACGAGGATGGGATTTTTGCGGCTTGCGGTAATCCGTCGCATTGGCGTCTAATGGAGGCGAATCGACAAAGCTGTGAAATGCAATTCTCCAAAGAGGTGCTATAGTACCAATAAATAGGTAATTTTTCGCCAATAGAAAAAGACGGAATACTCATGGCTGCAGAAAGATCTCAAAGCCTTCAGGACATTTTTCTCAATCACGTCAGAAAGAGTAAGACTCCGCTCACGATTTTTCTCGTTAATGGCGTGAAGCTGCAGGGCGTCGTGACCTGGTTCGATAATTTCTGCGTGCTTCTTCGCCGCGACGGCCACTCACAGTTGGTATATAAACACGCCATATCGACGATCATGCCCGGTCAGCCGATTCAGTTGCTGGACGGCGAGGAGCAAGGCGAAGAAGGATAAATCCGGTCAGTGCGCAGCGTTGATCCGAACAAACTCAAGTCGGGCTCAAACGATACTTCGCAGAAAGGGAAGGGGCTTGATACCAGGCTCGCGCCGACGCGGGCGATGGTGCTTTGTCCGCTTCTGCGCAGTTCCGCCCCGAAACCCGCGGCAACGCCGCGGCCGGTGTCGCTTGCCCGACAGCCGGCGAATGAAGGCCGCGCCGAGCATGCGCGGCTGGCAGAAGCGGTCGGCCTGGCGCATGCGATCGACCTGAACATCGTCAGCAGCGGCGTCATCCTGGTGGCACGGCCGCGGCCCGGAACTTTGTTCGGCAAAGGCAAGGTCGAAGAGCTCAAAGGCATTATCGCCGCGGAAGCGGTCGAACTGGTCGTCATCGATCATCCGCTTGCACCCGTTCAGCAGCGCAACCTCGAGCGGGCGTGGAAGGCAAAGGTGCTCGACCGGACCGGACTGATCCTCGAAATATTCGGTGAACGCGCGCACACGCGGGAAGGGCGGCTTCAGGTCGAGCTGGCGCATCTGATCTACCAGAAGAGCCGGCTCGTCCGCAGTTGGACCCACCTTGAGCGCCAGCGTGGCGGCGTCGGTTTTCTCGGTGGCCCCGGTGAGACGCAGATCGAAGCCGACCGCCGCGCGTTACAGGAGAAGATCGTGCGCATCCGGCGCGAACTCGACCAGGTCAAGCGCACGCGCGCGCTGCACCGGGAGGGCCGCAAGCGTGTCCCGTATCCCACGGTCGCCCTGGTCGGTTACACCAATGCTGGCAAGTCGACCCTGTTCAACGCGCTGACCGGTGCGGGAGTCGAGGCCAAAGACCAGCTCTTCGCGACGCTGGACCCGACCATGCGCGAAGTCTCGTTCACGCAGGGAACGAAGGCCATCGTATCGGATACGGTCGGGTTTATCTCAAATCTGCCCACGAGCCTGATCGCCGCGTTCCGCGCCACGCTGGAGGAAGTCGTCGAGGCTGATCTCATCCTGCATGTCCGCGACATTTCGAGTGATGAAACCGAGGCGCAGCGCCGCGACGTCGAGCAGGTGCTCGAAGAGCTCGGCGTCGAGACAACGCAAGACGACGCGCGGGTGGCGGAGGTCTGGAACAAGATCGACCTGCTGGACCCAGAGGATGCCGTCGAAGTTAACAATATGGCGGCACGCAAGGGGGCCTTGTGCGTTTCCGCCGTGACCGGCGCCGGCATCGATGTGTTGCGCGCCGCGATTGAAGACAAGCTGAACGAGCAGGCCAAGCTGGTCACGCTCACCCTCGGCCCGGCGGAAGGTGCCTTGATGAGCTGGCTGCACGACAATGCGCATGTGCTCAGCTCGCAGACCGACGACAAGGGATTAACGACCGTTCAGTTGCGCATTTCGCCGGAGAAACTCGAGCGCTTCAACCACCGCCGGGGCGGCACACCGGTCGCCGCCGCCTGACGCTATCCGCCTCCGTCGCCTTTCTCGGAGAGCTTCGCTTCGTTCCAGAGCCGGTCCATTTCCTCAAGGTCCGAACTTTCCGGCGCACGACCGTCCTGCGCGAGCTTCGCCTCGATTACAGCGAACCGGCGGACGAATTTCGCGTTGGCCTGCCGCAGGGCGTCTTCGGGATCGAGCTTGAGGTGGCGCGCAAGATTGGCCATCACGAACAGCAAATCGCCGAACTCCTCGGCGATGTGCTCACGATTGTCAGCTCCCTTGGCAAGCGCGTCCTCCAGCTCGTCGAACTCCTCCCGCGCCTTTTCAAAGACCGGCTTCATGGATGGCCAGTCGAACCCGACGCGTGCCGCCTTGTCCTGCAGTTTTACCGCGCGCAGGAGCGCGGGGAGGGCCAGCGGCACGTCGTCAAGCACACCCCCGGTGTCGCCGGCAGCCGATTGCGATCCGGAATTGCTCTCGGCCTTCTCCTCAGCCTTCATTCGCTCCCACAATCCGTCCAGGTCCACATTGGCGCGCTCGTCCGCATCACCGAACACGTGCGGGTGCCGGCGGATCATTTTCGCGCAAATCGCCGCGACCACGTCCTCGAACGCGAACGCGCCGTCTTCCTCGGCCATGCGTGCGTGGTAGACGACCTGCAGCAACAGATCGCCAAGCTCATCCTTCAGGGCGTCGAGATCCGCACGCTCGATCGCATCGGCGACTTCGTAGGCTTCTTCGATGGTGTAGGGGGCGATGGTCGAGAAGGTCTGTTTGAGGTCCCACGGACAGCCGGTCTCGGGCGTGCGAAGCGCCGCCATGATCGAGAGGAGGTCGGTGATGTTGCCGCTCGCCTTAACCAATTAACCGTTTAACCTTCTGACCTATATGAACAAATCAGGATCCAATTCGCATAATGTATAAGCCCGGCAATGCTAATGGGCCGAAGTTCGATACTTGTTCTGATGATATTGATTTCTGAATTTCTTCTATAGATTGGTTAACGGCGAGCATTGAAAGCGAATCAATTGCATCGCTGTTGGGCGACATCTATGCGGCCTCACCGCTTGTGTGTTTAGGGCCTTGGGTAAAGCCCATGTCCGGCCTCTTGGCACCCTTCAGATAGCGGTACAGCAGGTCCTCATATAGCTCCCGCGCTTCCCCTTCCGACCGCACCATATTGATCCTGATAAGCCATTCCTTTGGGTCCCATTTAGCGAGCTTCGCCAGTTTGATGATGTCGTCATCGCTCGGGAGCGATTTCGCATTTTTGAATTTCGTGAAGGCCCTATTGAAGATCGCCGGATTGTCAATATCAGCGCCCGTGGCCGCGCAGTAGAGCAATGCAATGTGGTTGATGTCCGTCGTTGTCGGCATGGCTATTCCGCCGCCTCCAAGGGGAAGGGGCGTTGGTTCAACGCGCGTTCGATGTTCCGATAAACCTGCCGTGTAGGTCCGGTATTGCGCCATTGATTGAGTGCGATCAACCAAGGTTCCGGGGGCTCGCCAGCAAGGTTGCAAAGGGCCATCACCGTGTCATCGCTCGGATGACAAATGCCGCGTTTCCATGAGCTCAAATTGTTCGGCGATATGTCGAGCCGTTGGGCGATTTGCCGATTGCTCGTAAGGCCGGTCACCGCCTTCACGCGGTTAAGTAGTTCATCCAATGTCATAGGCCACATCCCAATATTGGCCGATCCCGATTGCAGTAAAACAGACTCGCTCCGTCGCGCCAAGTGGGGGTTGACCTGTGGAGCGAATGTGAACAGCTTGTGGATGATCCTGCGTCTTAGGACACAGGTCGATCCCACGGCGGGACAGCGTTCAGTGCCCGCGTACCCTGTTCTTCAAACCCTGCACGTTTGTCAGTCCGCGTTGTCCCGCCGCCCACTTTGGAGACGCGACGTTGCCGCATCCGGACGCCCCCCACATCAGCTGCGAGACCTGTCCCTACTTCGACGGCACCGCCAAAAGCGAGACCGGCCATTGCCGCCGTTCCGCACCTCAGGCTGACGGGAACGACGTGCTGCCCATGCCGGTCTGGCCGGTTGTTGGGCGGGGCATGTGGTGCGGCGATCACCCGCGTTTCCAGTTCGCCTTCGTCAACAGGGGCCAACTCCCATGAACCTTCCGCAATACGCCGCCACCTATTCGAGCGGCGACAACGCCAATGCGGTGACGAAGTACTTCGTCGCTGAGCAAGACAGCCACGCCGTCGCCATCGCGATCCTTGAAGCGCCGCCAGATGCCACCGCGTGGAACGTCAAGCGCGTCCAGACAACGTGGGTTTCGGGTGGTGCGATCCCCGCCAATCGGTCCGCGCTGATGGACGAACTCAAGCAAGTGACCGAACGCTACACGGACAACTTCACCCCTGAGGCGCGGCCATGACCGGCTTCCCGCTTCCGCCCGGCGTGCACGATCTGAAGGCCAAGGTCACGGTGCTGGAGGACGGCACCGCATTCATCCGCGTCACCGATCAGGCCGACAATTTTCTCGCGCTGGTCGACGGGTCCGCCAACGCCTTCCGGCTCTCGGTCGGCATGGCAAGGTCGATGCTCAACATCCAGTTGTCGGAATAGCGATGGCCCGGCAGTCGGAGAGGGAATGGCGACTGCGCCAGCGTATCCCGAAGGACAAATGGACGCTTGGCGATCTGCTGTTCATGGCGCGGCACCGCGAGCGCCACTACATCGAAACGCCCGCCCTCGCGCTGAGCATCAACGCCAACTCGATCAAGAAATACGAGCGCGCCGGATATCCGGGCGGCGTCTATCCCAAGTTCCCCGAACTGGTCCGGCTGTGCCGCTATTACCGCGTCTCCGCCGATGAGGCCTTTGCATCCATCGAGAACGACCAGACGGGGCAGGGGCGCGGGGGCAAGGCGACCGATGGCTGATGACACGCCGATTGCGGACTCTGGAGAGGCCGACACACCGATGACCCCTCTCACCTTCGTCCTGTCGCTTCTCGCTGCCTACGTCGCCGTTGTGCTGGCCATAGAGGCCTTCGAGGCGCTTGCCCGCTTCTGGAAACGCGGAAAATGAGACCCGGCTTGATAGATACGCAAATAATCGGCAGTCGGGATAACGGCATTACCCGCAGTGCCAAAGCACGCCGTCACAAGCTGAGGGCCGCAGCGGCATCGATCCTGATCGGGAAGCGCAATGAGGGACGGCCTCACCGCGTCTGCACCTGCGGGCGGCGGCGCGCCGAAGTCGTGACGGTCGTGAAGAACAATCACGGCACCTGCGACTACACCGGGATCGAAACCTGCGGCTCGATCTGGGCATGCGCCGTCTGCTCGTCAAAGATCGCCGTACATAGGGCGCAAGAGGTCGCGGCGCTTATCACGGCACATGAAGCGGCAGGCGGCGTGACCTACATGCTGACGCTGACGCTGCAGCATCACAGACGGCAACCGCTCGGTGAACTGCGCACCGGCATCGCCGATGTCTGGACCAAGTTTCGGCGCTCCGCGCCCTTCAAATTCGCCCGCGCAAATTGTGGGCAGAAGCACTACGTCAAGGCCTTCGAGATCACTCACGGCCAGCATGGCTGGCATCCGCATTTCCACGTTCTGCTGCTGCTTGAGCACGAACTCTCCAGTGAGGAAGAAGGCGACCTGCGCGCCCAGCTGTTCGAGGGCTGGCAGCGCGCCGCTGACCGCTGCAACTTTTTCGTCGCAGACGGGGCGCTCGATCTGCGCAAGGCCACGTCGGCAGATGCCGCGTCGGACTATGTGGCGAAGTGGGGCACGGCGGCGGAGATCACCAAGGGTTTCGACAAGGCCGCGCGCGGCGGATCGCGCACGCCTTGGCAGATATTGGCCGATGCCAAGCGCGGCTGCTGGCGGTCCAAGAGGCTGTTCCGCGAGTACGCCCGCGAGGTCCACGGCTGCCGTCACCTGACCTACTCGCGGGGCGCGCGCGATGCCTACGATCTTGAGGCCGCCGCCGACGACGCGGCCATTGCCGACGCGCCGGAGCTGGCGCTCGATGCCGACGTGACCGAGGTCTATCGGTTCGATCAGGGCACGTGGTCGGCGGTCTGCAAAGCCAACATTCAGGGCGAGGTTCTGGTTGCCGCTGAGCGCGGTGGGCAGAAGGGCGTCCACGATCTTCTATGCGAGGAAGGGATATCCCCCTCGTACATGAAGCCACCGGATCGACGGTGGTTCAAGAAGCCCCCATGCCGGACGGGGTGGCAGCCCGGCGAACAGCAAGACACCAAGGAGTTCTTCAAATGGATCAGAGACGCGAAACAGTCGCCCACGCTCCAGCGGCGGCGGCACAGCCGGGAGTGGGCGTTGGTGATGGCGGCCACGGCGCAAGGCCTGATGCCGTACATACCGGGGCAGTCGGTCCCGGAAGCGAAAGCGATGGCGCGCGATCTGGAGCGCCGGGGGCTGCTCTCGCTGGACACCCTGACAGCGACCAAACGGTCATCGGCATGCTGAAGACGATGAGCGAGGCCGTGGCCAATCAGGAAGCGCGCCTGCACGCCATGGAAAGGCGCTTCGCGTCTGGCGACGATCTGAGCGCGGAAGAAACCGGCGACATGGCCGCGCAGCTGCACAGGCTGACGGAGTACGTGTCGGGCCTTGGCCAGAAGGTCGGCTACATCCACAAGCCGCCCGCGCGGTAGTCGCATGGCGGACGTTGTGGGCACCCGCGCTTGCCCGTTCTGTGGGGCGACTGTCGAGGTGAAAATCAACAAGTCGGGCCGGGCGTATTTCGTCTGCAACGGTGCCGCCGATCTGAAGGCGTGCGCGTCGAATGCCACGCTCGGCCCGATCCCAACACAGGCCTTGATGGCCGAATTCGACCGGAAAAAGGAGGCCGCGAACGATGGCGGACAAGACGACACCGGAAGCGTTTCCGATGGTGGAGAACCTGCCGACGACGGCACAGACGACGGCAGCGGAGACGGCGACGGCCGAGACGGCGACGGGTTCTCAATCTTCGATTGAACCGGATTGGGACGATATCCCGGTCGCTGGCGAAACCGTCCAGGCGGACGCAGAGAGCGATCAGGCATCGGCAGGTGAGGGCGGCGCGGCACCGGATCACGCGCCGCCCAAGCTACTGTCCAAAGACGACTTCTACCGGATGTTCGAAATGGCCTTCCACGCACCCAACTTTGTGCTCGCCGGGCGCGGACCGTTCCCGCTGGAAAGCCTTCCGATCAAGCCCGAAGAACGCCAGCAGGCGCGCGCCGCGAGTGACGCCATCTACGAGATCGCGGCGGAGACGCCGGCGTTGCGATGGCTGCTGCAGCCGGACCTGCCGTGGCTGCAAAGGACAATTCCGATCGTCATGTTTTTGGGCGGCAAGGTCTTCGCCATACGCACAGAGATCAGGGCCAAACGGGCGGCTCCGATCACGCCCGAAAGGGCACCTGAAACACCGCCCGAAGATGCGCCGTTGCGCACCGGTCACGATGACCTGATGGACGCGGCAAAGGCGGACATAGAAGGGGATGCATCATGACTGATGAACAGGCGAAACTGGTCTGCGTTTTTGGCTGCCGTGGGTCCGGCAAATCGACCGTCGCGAAGGCGCTGGTGAAGGACAGGCCGAAGGTCATCGTGTTCGATGTCATGGGCGAATATACGGGCGGCAAATTCGTCCGCTGCAACACCCTCTCTGAGGTCAAGGATGCGATGCGCGCGCGCTGGTCTGAGGGCTTCCAGATTTCCTATGTGCCGCCGAATGGCACCTATCACGTGGAAGCGCTTCACGAGCTGGCGCTGCTCGTCTGGCAGGTGCAGGCAACGTACGAAGATGGCCGCGACTCGCGCATGCTGACGCTGGTCATCGAAGAGGCGCATATGGGGTTCCCGAACACGCAGCTGCCGCGCGATCAGCAGGGCATGGTTCAGCTGGTGACGCTCGGTCGCCATCGGGGCATTGAAGGCATCGCGATCACGCAGCGCCCAGCGCTGCTGAACACGGTCTATCGCAGCTGCGCGCCGCAATCCTACATCTTCGCCCTCGACCATGAAGACGATCAGGCGTCGGTCGTGAAGACGGTTGGCAGGGAGCATGCGGAGGCGGTCCGCACGATGCCGGATTTCAACTTTCTGCTGCGCGAACGCGGTTCCGTACGTATGGGCAAAACTGCCAAAACCGGGCGCATCACGATCAAGAAATGAGAGTTTTCCCGTACGTACGTACGGGGTGCGATTTTTCTTGGCGTTTCGCGCGAACGGACTCAGCCTTCCCGTCATCATGCAAAAGCAGATCACAGTGAGCGTCATCGCAGGGCTGGCCACGTTGGCCATCTGGCACCTGTTCGTCGCTCCGCAAATCGACAAGCTGAGGAGCTAGCATGCCCAATCTCAACAAGACACTGATGACCGTTGGCGGCGTGGCCGCAGGCGTCATCATCGCCGGGTACATCATGAGCACGTTCAAGGACGTCGGGTTTATCCAGACGGCCCGCGACGGCTTCGACACCGGCCTGCTCTAGAAGCCACGAACAGGAGGCTTCACCATGCCGACAATCACCGATCTAGCTGGCGTGTTCACCAACGTGGTGGCGGGCCAGATCGCGACCCTCGATCTGCCGATGAACTGGGTCTACCAGTCCCTCGCAATCGAGTATCGCGAGAACGGCGCGTTGCCGAACCAAGCCACGCTTGAGGCGCGCATCACTGAGGTGCGCGTAAAGCTCTCCGGCAAGGTCATCAGGCGCTTCACCGCCGCGCAGCTGAATGCCATTCACGCGGGGTACGGACAGCCCTATGTGAGCGGTCGGCTGACGATCTTCTTCGCCGAAATCTGGCGTAACATTCCCCTCTCCGAAATCGCCACGTCGTGGTTCGTGCAGGGGGTCGCGACCAGCTTTCAAGTGGAGGTCGATATCGCCGGTGCTGCCGTCAATCCGACGCTTCAGGTGTTCGCCGAATATGGCGACACGCAGGTCTACCAGCAGGCGCGTTCCGCGCAGGTGGTCCCGAACGGTTTTCTGAAGCACTACACGACGCGGCAAATCGAGGTTGGCGGGGCTGGAACGGTCACGCTGAACGATCTCGGATTGCCGGGCTTCTATCACCGGCTGCACCTGTTCGAAGGCGCTGCGGGGCAGGTCACGGAAGTGACGGTGAAGCTGGGTAAGCAGGTCGTCTACCGGAAGCCGCGCACGCTGATGGAGTACGGCATCACGCGCCGGGGCGGCTCGCTGCCGACCGACCTTTTCACGGTCGCGTTCGACGACGGCCTGAGGCTCGGGGACGTGCTGCCCACCATCGTCACCGACAAGAAGGGCAATCCGACTGGCAGCGTCCTGCCGGCGTCGATGGAGATCGAAACGAACGCCGCCAACAACATCACGATGGTCGCTGAGGTCTTCGCCCGCGTCTAGGAAGGAGGCCGCGACATGTCGATCTTGGATGTTGGCTTCAACGTCTTCAACGACACCAATGCTGCCGGGGGCGGGTCGGGCGTCGATCCGTTCGCCGGTGGCGATTACCAGATACAGGAGAGCGTCGGCTTCACCGACGCGCTTCTGTCGCGCATCCCCTCGCGCAACGGCGGCACGCAAAGCCTGATGGGTGAGGCCACCGGCTTCGTCAAGGGGCTGTTCGGTCTCGCCGACACCGGCCTTGAGCTGTTCGGAAATCTGAACGCGCGCGCTGCCGACGTGACCGGATCGCCGATCATCGACAACACGCCGTCGCTGAACCGCGCCGCGCGCGCCAACGTTGGCGGCGTGCCGGTCTGGCTTCTGGTTGTCGGGGTGGGGGGCGTGGCGTTCCTGCTGCTGAGGAAGTAGCGCCATGGCGATCCCGCAGCTTCCGCCGTTCCAGCTTTCGACCGGACCGCAGGTCACGGACGGGCGTTTTCAAACGACCGTGCAGCCGCAATTCGGCGGCGACTTCTTCGGTCGCTCGCGCAGCGCATCCGGCATCGATCCGACGACGCTGATCATCGGCGGTCTGGTCATCGGGGCGGCGTTCCTGATCGCAACCGGGAGGCTGAAAATCTGATGGGTCTGTTCGGGTCAACAACGCGGCTGCAAAGCCAGACGGTCACCGAGAACACCGACCGCCGCACGCTTGCCGAGGCGGGGGGCATCGCCGCGCAGCAGGTCGGCGGCGATCTGGTCCTTCAGAGCGTTGACGATGAGGCGTTCAACGTCGCGTCGGACGCCATCAGATCGGTCGGCGAGGTTCTGAACATTGCCGAGCTCGGTATCGGGGCCGTGCAGCAGACGGCGGCGCAGGCGGTCGATGTGGTGGCCGCGTCCAAGGGCACCCAGCCTGTAAATCCCGTGTTCGTCATCGTCGCAATCGGCGCGGCGCTGTATCTCGCGCGAGGGAGCAAGTTGCTATGACCGGTCAAGCCGTACGTACGGAAATCAAATTCGATGTGCCTGCCAATGGCACAGCCCAGTGGTCCGGCGATTGGTCTGTGGTGCGCTGCCTTGAAGCCAGCTCGGCCTTTCAGCTGCAGATCGATGACGGCATTCCGCTCACGATGGAGCGCGGCCTCGGGCACCGCTTCGAGAGTGCGCGCTTCAGCCGCGTGACGGTCATCGCGCCAGACGCTCAGTCCGTCCAGGGGACGCTGATCTGCGGCGATGGGGCGATTGAAGACAGCCGGGTCTCGATCTCCGCCGAAAGCGGTCTGACGGTCAACGTCGCACGGCTGTTCGGCGCGCCCTTGAAGGTGGCTGCCGGCACCGTCCCATCGGGGCGGGGCAACACCACGCCAATTTTCACGGCGCTCGACACCAAGATTGAATGGGTCGTGATCCAGAACCGTGGCGCAACGGACATCGGGGTGTCGAGCGCGGCGGGTGCGATATCAGGCGCGATCATTCTGTCGCCGGGAGAACGATTGGAGCTCAGGACGGCTGGGCCGCTGCACGTCACGAACATGTCGGCGTCCTACGCGGGCAGATATGCCGTGATCTACGGAGAGAGGGCAGGCGCATGACGATAACCAAAATAGGCGACATCACAGTCTCTCAAGACCTGAGTGCCGGTGGCGCTGTCGCCGTTCTCGCCAAGGCGGCGAACACGGGCGGCATCATCCTGCGGACGGCGTGCGTCTATTTTCAGACTACCGGTGTTCCCGCACAGGATGCCACACACCATGCGCTATGGCTTGAGGGTCCGGCAGGTGAGATCGTTATGGTCATTGACGACGTTACCAATGGCCGCATTCCGGTCATCGCCGCGCTCGTCGTTCCTACGGGCTGGGGCGTGTTCGCGAAGTCTCACATTGCTGCAGGCCGTCACGCAGTGATCACCTACGATCTGGTGGCCTGATGGCGCTCTCGCACGTCATAGGTTTCGCGCTGCTCGCCGGCGCCGGTTATCTGGCCGTCAATGCCGTGAGCCGGGTCGAGGCCGCCACGGGGCCGTCTGACGACTTCTTTGGCGGTCCGTCCGCCGCTGACCGCTTCCGCGCGCTCGGGCCTGTCACGCCGCAACCCGCGCCGTTCTTCGCGCCCTCGCGGACCACGACAAGTGCTGCGCCCGTACGTACGGCGGCGGGCTTCTTTGACAGGCTGTTCGGGTCCAGCCTGTTCGATGCCGGGCGCGGTGCGCCGTCCTTCGCCACAACCACCACGCCTGCGCCGTCGCCGGGCCGCTCGCACGATGTCGATATCGTCGCGCGGACGATCTGGGGCGAGGCGAGGGGGGACGGGGTGAGCGGGATGCGCGCCGTCGCCGCCGTCATCATGAACCGCTCGAGCGATCCACGCTGGCCGTCCGCGCCTGCTGACGTGGCGCTGCAACCGCTCCAGTTCTCGACATGGAATGCCGATGACCCGAACCGGCCAAAGGCGCTCGCCGTCAATGAGAGCGATAGCAGTTTTCGCCAAGCCTTGAGCATCGCTGAAGATGCCGTGTCGGGCCGTCTGAGCGATCCCACGGGCGGGGCGAACCATTTCTATGCCGACACCATTGCACCGCCCGACTGGTCGTTCGCGATGCGCTTCGCGCGCCGGATCGGCGGGCACCGTTTTCTCGTGGGGTGATGTCATGCCAGCTGTTCCACTGCTCGTCGGTATCGGTCTCACAGCGATTGCACTCAAAGCCGGAGAAGAGGGCTTGGGGCAGCTGGCGGTCATCGCGAAGTGGGCCGCCATCGGCGGCGGCGTCTATGTCGCGGGAAAGGCGCTCAAGGTGATCTGATGAGCATTCCCGATTGGCTCGTGCAGTCCGTTGTCAGTGTCGCGCTCGCGGCGTGGTGCACCGTCGTCGTCGGCTTGCTCGGTTGGACGCTCTATGAGGTCAACGATCAGGGCAAGAAGATCGCCACGATGGATGCCCGTATCGACATGCTGACGCAATTCGTGATCCCGGCGCAGCGCCGGGCGGAGGTAGGCAGATGAAAATTCCCGTCTTCAAAATGCTGTTCCGGTTCCTGCGCGCGCGCGGGTCCGAAGGGTCCACATGGGCCGGTATCAGCGTCATCGGCCTGTTCCTCAATCAGCTGACGGCCTATGACATCGATCCGCTTCTGAGGGCCGTCTATGAGGCGCTCCCCGCCGCTCTGTCGGGCAACTGGATCGGGTTTCTGATCGTGGTGCTTCCGGCCATCGTCGCCGTGCTGAAGAAGGACAAGGCGGACCGGAACGCCGATGAGCGCGGGCAGGGGGCGCAGCCGCAGACGACACCGCAACAGCAGGCCGCGCCGGACTTCCGGCCTCCCGGCCAGCGTTAAGCGGACTCCGCAAAATCACTCGGCCGAGTAAGAGAACGCCGTTACCTTTCCGGTTTCAACAATCGCCAGATGGAGACTTCTTGGTTCATGTCAGGCAACGCAGCACAGCGAAGAATTGCGCTGAGTACGCTGGTCAATCTTTCAGATTTTTCGTCAGGCGTTAGTTCAGAGGCTCCTACACCTCCTGAATTTAGGTAGAGTTCTCCGAGGGCGTCGATGGTTGCCTGCGCCGCAGTGTCGTCAACATAAAGGCAGTTGTGAACCCACCAATCTGTTAGCTCGTCTAACTGCTTCAAAGCACCTTTAGTGTCATCTAAACCCTCTGTGGCAGCAAGCCGTGACAACCGCGCATAGAGTTCTTGGTGGGCTTGGAACCGTTTCTCGATCACCGCCATTCGCATTGCATGTTTTGAGTTGAGCATCCACGCAATATAGACACCAGCGACTGTTATAAGGCCGCCGATTATCCCGCCTAGGACCGTGTTCAATAGATCCATTTTTGCCTCCTTATGGGCAGCGACCTTTGGCGTATCGGCCCAGATCGGCCTGCTTCAGCACGCGCTTGACGGTGCTCACAGACACGTCCATGCGCGCGGCAATGTGGCGGTTGGTGTGGCCGCGCCTCGCAAGGCGGACGATCTCCCGGTTGCGCTGACGGCGCTCACGGCCAGCTTGCGCCTTGGTGAAGTGACCATAATGCGATTCGACGAACTCGGGCGTTGTGTCGAGCATTTCCGCCGCCTGTGTGATGGGGTCGTTCGAGCCGCAGGCCTTCAGCCATTCGACAAGGTGCGGGGCGGTCGAGACGTGGCGGTTCAGACGTTCCCAGTTGGCGGCTGATTTGCGGTGCGCTTCGGCGATCAGTTTGAGGCGTTTGGCTTCGCTGCGAAGGAGGACGACGGCATTTTCGAGCGCATCGGCGAGGGCGATCTTTTCTTTGGTGTAGGGGTCCATGGTCGCAACATCCCAGTAGATCGGCCATTTTTTACTGCACCGGGATGATGCGAGGCGGGGGTGCATTAATTATTTTGCACGCAGTCGTTTGTAAGATCGTTAACGGGTTGATCTCACACTTAATTTGTCAAGCCCCAATTCGCATAATGTATATTATGTCAAATTGGATATGTTTGCGTGTTTGCTGCGCGCGCGAGAATGGCACGGCACTCGACACGAGCCCCCTCAGCCCTCGTCGGCTTCGGCAATGAGGCGGTTCAGCAACCGCACGCCGAAGCCCGAGCCCCAGCTCTGATTGATCTCCGTCTTCGGCGACCCCATGCCTGTGCCGGCAATATCGAGATGCGCCCAGGGTGTCCCCTCTTTGATGAACCGCTGCAGGAATTGGGCAGCGGTGATCGAGCCGCCCCACCGTCCGCCGATGTTCTTCATGTCGGCAACATCGGATTTGATCAACTCGTCGTACTTGGGCCCGAGCGGCAGGCGCCAGACTTTTTCGCCGGTCTCCTTCCCTGCCTTGGACAGTCTGTCGCTGAGCTTGTCGTCGTTCGAGAACAGCCCCGCATGCTCGTTGCCGAGCGCGACGAGAATGGCGCCTGTCAGCGTCGCAAGGTTCACGACCCATTTCGGCTTGTACGTCTCCTGGGCATACCAGAGCACATCGGCCAGCACGAGCCGCCCCTCGGCGTCGGTGTTAAGGATTTCGACGGTCTGGCCGGACATCGAACGCACGATGTCGCCGGGACGTGTGGCGTTTCCGCTCGGCATGTTTTCAACGAGTCCGATCAGCCCCACCGCATTAACCTTTGCCTTGCGCGCGGCAAGCGCGTGCATAAGTCCGACCACGCAGGCCGCGCCGGCCATGTCGCCCTTCATGTCGCCCATGCCGGCGGCGGGCTTGATGGAAATACCGCCGGTATCGAAGGTAACCCCCTTCCCCACAATGGCGACCGGATTTCGGTTCTTGTCCTTCGCACCCTTCCATTCCATCACCGCCATGTAGCTGGGGCGCTCACTCCCCTGCCCCACGGCCAGAAGTGCCTCCATACCCTTCTTGCCCATGGCCTTCTCGTCAAGCACGTGGACCTTGACGCCGAGTTTGGTCAGCGCCTTGGCACGGTCGGCGAACTCCTTGGGGCCGAGGATATTCGCCGGCTCGTTGACAAGATCGCGGGCGACATTGATTCCCTCCCCGACCGCCCTGTCGCCGGCGAAGCGGCGCCGTGCCGTCGCGGCCTTGGCGCACTGAATGGTGAGCCGGTTCAGGTCCGTGTCATTATTGCCACGCTCGTCATCTTTTTTTGCCGATTTCGTCTTGTATTTGTCGAACTTGTAACCACGCATCATCGCGCCCAGACCGACGTCGGCCGCCTGCTCCGGGGTCACCGCATGGGGGCGCTTCGGGCGTTCGAGGATGATTGTCGCATTGGGACCATCACGCCCCGAAAGCTTGCCTCTGATCGCACCGCCAAGGTTTACCCAGTCGTTCTCGGTATAGTCCTTCAGCGCGCCGACACCGATAATGAGCACCCGCGAAAGGCCGGAGTCGCCTGGCACTATAAGATCGAGCGAAGACTTCTTTTTTCCCTTGAATTTCCGCTCTTTAAATGCCTTTGTTAAAGTTTCGCCACTGGCTTTGTCCAGTGCTTTTCCGGCCGGCGACAGGGTCGGTCCCTCTTCCGCCAGAAGAACGGCGACGCCCTGTTTCGGCAGTGCAATATCGGCAAAAGAAACGGCTGTTGGTTTGCTCATGAGAAGGCCTTTTTGGCGTGCGGCCGGACCGGCCTTTACTGACAGACGATGCGGGTCGGCGGGCCGGGCCGGACGGATGAAGAAAATTCGGTTCTTGCCGGTAACTAAATAGTGTTGGCCGCGAAGGCAATACCCCCCAATTTCCGGTCGAATTTCCGCCATGTTGGCATGGTGGAAATTTCAATTACAACATACACATGACGCTCCGGAGCCTTGGGGAAAAATAGGTGGGGTCCGGACGAATTGACGGGGAGCTTGTCGGGTCTGTCATGGACCTTTTCAGCCGCTATCTTTTTCGTCAGCTTGCAAGCAGCTTTTTGCTGATTTTGGCGACGTTGACGACGATCGTCTGGCTCGCCAGCGCACTCGCCAAGCTCGAGCTGCTGACGACCCAGGGGCAGTCGTTCGTCCTGCTTCTGAAGATGACGACGCTCGCCCTTCCGGCGCTCGTCGCCATCATCGCTCCGATCGCACTGCTCGTCGCCTGCCTGTACACGTTCGACCGGCTGAATGGCGACAGCGAGCTTATCATCATGTCGGCAGCCGGTGCCCCGATCTGGCGGTTCGCATATCCGAGTCTGGCGCTCGCCGGCCTGCTCGCCGTGGTCCTGCTGATTTTCAACCTGTTCGTAACCCCGGCAAGTCTGCGGGAGCTGCGTTCGCACATCAATCAGGTCCGCACGGATCTGATCGCGCAAGTGCTTCAACCGGGCCGGTTCTCGGGACCGGAGAACGGCCTGACCTTCCATATCCGCGATCGCGCATTGAATGGCGAACTCATCGGTCTGATCATCCACGATACCCGCGACGCGAACCTGGCCATGACCTACCTCGCCGACCGCGGCCAGATCATTACCAACGATGACGGGTCCTACATGATCATGCGGGATGGTCACATCCACCGTCAGGAGCGCGGCAAGAAGGACGATAGCGTTCAGATTGTTGCATTTGAGCAATACATCTTCGACATCACCCAGTACGGTCCCAAGTCGGAAGCGGGCAGCCTGCGGCGCAGCGAACTCTATCCCTCGGAGCTGATCAACCCGGATACCAGTAATCCGCACTATGCGCGCGCGCCCGGGCGGTTCCGCGCCGAGTTACACGAAAGGTTCTCCACAGCGCTTTACCCGATCGTCTACGTGATGATTGTGCTGAATTTTATGGGGAATCCGAAGACCGTTCGGGAGAATCGATGGTCCTCTGTGGCGCTGGCCTTCGGCACCGCGGTTCTGCTCCGCGCAGGCGGGGTCACAGCAACGAATTTACTTGCCCTGAATCCCGCCGCAATCGTGCTCGTTTACGGCATTCCGATCGGTGCGATTATCATTGCAGGCTTCACGGCAACCGTTAGAATGGCACCCTATACACGGCTGAGAATCAATCTGGACGCGTCGGGCAAGCTCCAGAACTTCAACAATAAATTCATGGCCGTGATGGGGGTTAAGACCGAAAGCAACGGCGGACGCGTGGGATGACTGCTGGGTGGACTTTTGCGCGCTACGTTTCATGGCGCTTTCTGATAGCCATTTTGGCTGTCACGCTGGTCTGCGGCCTGCTGATCTTCCTCGCCGACATGATCGAATTGCTGCGCCGCGCCGGCAAGAACGACGGAACGGCCGTGAGTGCCGGAGCGTTGGTCATGATTTCGCTGCTTCGCCTTCCGGCAAGAACGGAGATCGTCATTCCGTTTTCGGTGTTGATTGGCTCCATTGCCGCGCTGCTGATGCTCAGCAGAAAGTCCGAACTCGTTGTGGCGCGCGCTTCCGGCATGTCCGTCTGGCAGTTCATCGCCCCGGGCATCTTCGTCGGCGTGGCGATCGGCCTGTTCATGATGATGATCTTCTCGCCGATGTCCTCCTATGCCCGCGGTGTTTCCGAGCGCTTGTATGCGAATGCTTTCGGCAAGGAATCCTCGTTCCTCGACACCCGCTCGGCGGGGGCGTGGCTGCGGCAGGATGGCGTCGACGGCCAGTCCGTGATGCATGCGAACATCGTCAGCAACCGCGGGCTTTCCCTGCGCGGCGTCAGCATCTGGCATTTCGATGCGGACAAGAATTTCGCCGAACGCGTCGAGGCAGAATCCGCCGACCTGCACAAGGGGTACTGGATCCTCAAAGATGCGACCGTGAGCGCGCCGGGACGCGAGCCGGCCTTTTACGAAAGCTATCTGGTCAGCACACACCTGACCCCGACCCACGTGAATGACAGCCTGGGCACGGTTTCATCCGTGTCGTTCTGGGAGCTGCCGGACTTCATCGATCTTGCCGACAAGGCCGGGCTTCCGGCCACGCGGCACAAGATGCGTTACCAGATCCTGCTGTCGTTGCCGCTGCTGATGGTGGTGATGGTCTTGCTCGCCGCAACCTGTTCGCTTCAATCCTTCCGCTTCGGAAAAGTTCAGACCATGGCCCTTATCGGATTGGGTTCAGGCTTTGTGTTCTTCATGTTCCGGGAGGTCTCACACAACATCGGAAGATCGGGTCTTGCCGCGCCGGAGGTCGCGGCATGGGCACCTGCGGTAATTGGCACCTTGCTGGCGGCAACGGTGCTGCTGCATCGGGAGGACGGCTGACCGTGATGCAGCAGCTTAGGCAGAAAATGCGCTCTGCGATCCGGGCACTGACCCCTGCCCGGATGACGTACGTCTGGAACAGCAAGCCCATGCTGTCCGTGGTGGCGCGTGTTCTGCTCGCATCCGTGGCGAGCTTCACCTATGCAGCAGTCCAGCCGGGCGCCCGTGCGCAGTCTCCGGTCGACGCCGCCCAGCAAGTGGACTCGACCCTGCCGATGCTGCTGCAGGCGGACCAGATGATCTACGACAACCAGAACAACCGGGTCATCGCCCAGGGCAATGTCGAGATTTATTACAACAACTACACCCTGCTCGCCGACAAGGTGATTTACGAGCGCGGCAACAACATCCTGCGGGCGGAAGGCAATGTCCGCATCAAGGAGCCCTCCGGCGCGCTCATCAAATCGAACCGGTTCACGCTCACCGATGATTTCCGCGACGGCTTTATCCAGTCCCTGAAGATCGTCACAGAGCAGGACGCCCGGATTGCCGCCGCCAGCGCAACGCGGCAGAAGGGCGATGTGACGGTCTTCAACAGCGCCGTGTTCACACCGTGCAAACCGTGTGAGGACAATCCGAACAAGCCGCCGACCTGGCAGATCAAGGCCAAGAAGATCATTCACAAGAAATCGCAGGCGACGATCGAATATGAGAACGCCTCGTTCGAGATGTGGGGCGTACCGATCGCGAAACTGCCCTACTTCAAGCACGCCGACCCGTCCGTGAAGCGCAAGTCCGGCTTCCTGATCCCACGTTTCGGCAACTCAAGCGACCTCGGCTTCGTTGCGGAGACGCCGTACTACTTCGCGCTTGCGCCGAACTACGACTTCACGTTCGCACCGATGTACACTTCGGAACAGGGGGTCCTGTTCAAAGGAAACTGGCGCCACAGAACGCGAAACGGCCAGTACGACGTCAATCTCTACGGCATCGATCAGCAGGATCCGGACAACAATTTCTCGACCAGTGACAGGGATTTCCGCGGTTCGATCGATACGCGCGGCAACTTCCGGATCAACGAGTACTGGACCTGGGGCTGGGACGTCACGGCAGAGACGGACGATACGTTCCGCCGTTTCTATGACATCGACAATATCCTAGCGACGGACCGGGTCTCCGAGGGCTTTCTGATCGGCCAACGCGACCGGAATTACTTTGACGCACGGGTATACCATTTCGGCGGCCTGACTTTTTCGGACACGCCGAATTCCGAACCAACCGTCCTTCCGATCATCGACTACAATTATATTTTCTCGGATCCGGTTCTCGGCGGTGAACTCAGTTTCGACACCAACATCATGAGCCTGACCCGTGACGACAACGGCACGGATTCGAACCGGTTGATCACCGAGGTCAAATGGCGCAAGCAGATCATCGACCGCCGCGGGCAGGTCATCACCCCGTTCGCGACCGCGCGCGGCGACATCTATGACAATTCCTCGTTTGTCGACCCGTGGACGGGCGTTGCCGAATCCGGCGGAACCACGTTGCGCGGCACCGCGTCGGCCGGCATCGAATATCGCTTCCCGTTCGTTCGCCATACCGCAAACGCGGCCCATGTCGTCGAACCGATCGCCCAGATCATCGCGCGGCCCACGACCGTCGACCAGTTCGACGTGCCGAACGAGGACTCGCGCAGTCTCGTGTTCGACGACACGTTGCTGTTCGACCTCGACAAGTTCTCCGGATACGACCGTATTGAAAGCGGCACGCGGGCCAATGTCGGCGTCCGCTACACTCTGCAGCGATATGACGGCGGATACGCACAAGCGGTATTCGGACAGAGCTATCAGATCGCAGGCGATAACGATTTCACCACCGACAGCGGTCTTGGCACGGACACGTCGGACTATGTCGCCGGCTTGTACATTCAACCGATCCGGTATTTCGGATTTGTCGCGCAGGCGCGGTTCGACGAGGACGATTTCTCTATTCGCCGGACCGACTTGGCGGCGACGGCGAGCTACGGAGCGGCAACCGGCAGCGTCGTTTATGCGAACCTGAACGCGCAGCCGTCGCTTGGCATTCCAACCGACCGCGAGGAGGTACAGGGCTCGGGAACGCTCCGGCTGGTTGAGAACTGGTATCTGGTCGGCAGGATGCGTTACGACATAGAAGGATCGCAACGCATTTCCGATGCCTTGGGCCTTAAGTACGCCGACGATTGTTTCGCCCTGACAGTTACTTACGAGGAGACGTTCATCCGCGATCGTGATATCGAGCCGAACGAGTCCGTAATGGTCAGGTTCGAGTTTAAACACCTCGGCGCATTTGATTTGAAAACGGGAATCGATTCCGAATCGTAAGGGAAAGTCCCGGCGGCAAAAGGCACTCGATCTCTGGTAATGAGTTGATCAGGCATCATGACGTTTGAAGCACACCTGAAACGACTGGTCGCAATGGCCCTTCTTCTGGCTGGCGCAACGTTGCTCGCCGCGACGGACGTACGCGCGCAGAACGAGCAATCGATTGTCGCGCTGGTGAACGACGAGCCGATCACCAACTACGACATCACGCAGCGGATGCGGTTGCTGAAGGTTACGGCACGCAAGGAGCCCTCCGCGGCGTTGCGCAAACAGGTCATCGAGGACCTCGTCGCGGAGCGTATTCAGACCCAGGAAGCCACAAAGAACGGTGTCGTCGTTTCCGACGACCAGATCAATCAGGTTCTGGATCGTGTGGCCCAGTCCAACAAAATGAACCGCGACCAGTTGTTGGCGTCCCTCGCCCAACTCGGGGTCAACGGATCGACCATGAAAGAGCAAATTCGGGCACGCCTCGCCTGGCGGAACGTCGTGCAACAGAAATTCCGGGGTCAGGTTTCCGTCAATGCGTCGCAGGTCGACGAGGCCTTGTCGGAAGAACAGCCCGCGGAGGGAACAAAGAAGGCGACCGAATTTCAGCTGCAGCGCGTCCGGCTCGAACTGCCCGAGAGTCCAGACCAGCGCACAATTGCCAACCGCCTTGTCGAGGCCGAGCAGTTGCGCAGGCGCATCACGTCATGCACCAACATCGAGCAGGTCGTCGGGCGCTTACGCAGAACGTCAGTTAAATCGGTCGGCCGAAAAACCGCCCAGCAACTGGTTCAACCGACGCGAGCGATCCTTCTTGCGACCGACGACGGGCGTATGACGCCGCCGACGATCACCTCCTCCGGCATCGAACTCTACGCCGTGTGCGCGCGTCGCTCCGTGGCCCGCAACGACGAGCAGCGCCGCGAAGTGCGCACCAAACTGATATCGCAGGAATACAATATTCTTGCGCGGCGACATCTAAGGGACTTGCGTCAAGATGCGTTCGTGGAATACCGCTAGGGGCCAGTCGATCCAAAACGGTGAATCCGGTCCCGGCACGTCATGCCCACGCACTCTTCAGTAACGGCAGCACCTCCCCTCGCGCTCACCATGGGCGATCCGGCAGGGATCGGTCCCGATTGCACGGTTATGGCGTGGGCGGAGCGGGCCAAAACAGCCGTGCCGCCATTTGTGGCCATCGGCGACCCCGATGTGTTTGCTACACGCGCCGAGGCGCTCGGTTTGCACGTGCCGATCCAGGAGACCGACACTCCCGAAGATGCAAGCGCACACTTTGCACGCGCGCTTCCGGTCTGTCCCCTGAGAGTGCCCGGCCCTGTCGCGGCAGGTATGCCGCAAAGCTCGAGCGCACCGGCGATCATCAAGGCGATTGAATTGGGCTTTGAGTGGACGCGCGACCGGCGCACGCCCGCGCTCGTGACAAACCCGATCAACAAGAAACTGCTGTCGGACTCAGGGTTTTCCCATCCCGGCCACACGGAGTTCCTGGCCCAGTTGTGTGCGGACGGTGCGAACGTCCCGCGCCCCATCATGCTGCTCACAAGCGGCGCGCTGCGTGTCATACCGGTCACGGTTCATATACCGCTCAAGGATGTACCGACAGCGCTGAACGAACCGCTCATCGTCGAAACAGTGGAGATCGCAGTGCGCGCTTTCGACACGTTCTTCGGCATCTCCGCGCCGCGTATCGGGATAACCGGACTGAACCCCCATGCGGGCGAAGACGGCACGTTGGGCTGTGAGGAACAGTCCATCATCACTCCAGCGGTCACCACCCTGAAGGCGAAGGGCATCGACGTCACGGGCCCGATGTCCGCGGATGCGGTTTTCCAGGAACGCGTCCGCGCACGGTACGACGCCATCGTCGCGATGTATCACGATCAGGCGCTCATTCCGGTCAAGACGCTGGCGTTCGACAAGACGGTCAACACCACCCTCGGGCTCCCGATCATTCGCACCAGCCCGGACCATGGGACTGCCTACGCCCTGGCTGGCAGCGGCACGGCGCATCCGGGCAGCCTGATCGAAGCGCTACGGCTTGCCGACGCCATGGCGAGCCGTCAGCTCGAAACCACGTGACCGGCACGCCCGACGGCCTTCCCACATTGAGCGAGGTGATCCGCGCGCATGGACTCTCCGCGCGCAAGAGCCTTGGGCAGAACTTCATCCTCGATCTGAACCTGACCCGCCGTATCGCCCGGGCGGCGGGGCCACTTGAGGGCGTCAACGTCGTCGAGGTCGGCGCGGGTCCCGGGGGTCTGACGCGCGCCCTGCTCCTTGAGGGCGCCGCCACCGTAACCGCCATCGAGCGCGACCGGCGCTGCCTGCCCATTCTCCAGCAGATTTCCGAGCATTATCCCGGGCAGCTCAAAATCATCGAGGGTGATGCGCTTGAGACCGACCTTTCAGCCGTAGCGCCATCGCCGGCGCGTATCGTTGCCAACCTGCCCTACGGCGCGTCCACGGAATTGCTGGTGCACTGGCTGAGCGCCGAGCCATGGCCGCCGTGGTACGAGCGGATGGTGCTCATGTTCCAGCGCGAAGTCGCGCAGCGGATCGTGTCGGAACCGAACATCAAGAGCTACGGACGGCTTTCGATCCTGGCGCAGTGGCGTACACGGGCACGGACGGTCCTGACCCTTCCCCCGCGTGCCTTCACGCCCGCACCGAAGGTCGAATCGAGCCTCGTGGAATTCGTACCCATCGCCGAACCTGCAAATGCCGGATCGCGGGCCGCGCTTGAACAGGTCGTCGCTGCCGCGTTCGGCCAGCGCCGCAAGATGCTCCGGCAAAGCCTGAAGCGCGTGACGCCCGTGCCCGAAGAACTGCTTGAAGCCGCCGGCATAGACGCTGCCCTGCGCGCGGAGGCCCTGTCGGTTGAGCAGTTCTGCGCGCTCAGCCGCGCATGGCATGAAAAAAACACGTAATATCAGCCTTCTACATGGCCGCGCTAGAGATCGGATTGAAGCTGCCTGACAAAATCCGTCAATCCGCTCCGGCGGGTCCGCTTGATCCGTTCCGCGGCAAGAATGCTGCGCAGCTCTTGCAGACTGTCCTCAACATCGTGATTGACGATGACGTAATCGTATTCGGCCCAGTGACTCAGCTCATCGGACGCCTTGCTCATACGGTTTGCAACGACCTCCGGCGGGTCCTGCGCCCGTGTCTTGAGCCGTTCCGCCAGTGCGTCTGCGGAGGGCGGGAGTATGAAGACGCTGACCAGATCGTCACCCATGTTTTCGCGCAATTGCTGAGTGCCCTGCCAATCGATATCGAACAGCACATCCTGGCCGTCGCGAAGCGCACGCTCGACCGGTTCTCTCGGAGTCCCGTAGAGGTTATCGAAAACCCGCGCCCACTCGAGCAGTCCGTTGTCATCGCGCATGTCGACAAAGTCCGCTTCGCTGCGGAAAATGTAGTCCTTGCCGTCCACCTCGCCGGGCCGCATCGGCCGCGTGGTGACGGACACCGACATCTCAATGCCGGGCTCCGCTTCGAGCAGCTTCCGCGAGAGCGTCGTCTTTCCCGCCCCGGACGGCGAAGAGAGCACGAGCATCAGACCGCGCCTGTCTATGTTCGGCGTTGCCCTACTCAATATTCTGCACCTGTTCGCGCAGGCGGTCGATCGCGGCCTTCAGGGCAAGCCCGGCCTGGGTGATTTCGGTATCGTTGGATTTCGAGCAAATCGTGTTCGCCTCCCTGTTGAACTCCTGCGCGAGAAATTCGAAACGGCGCCCGACCGGCTCTTCCGCCTTGAGCAGATCCCGGGCCGCCGCAATATGCGCTTTCAGCCGCGCGATCTCCTCCTCCACGTCCGCCTTCGCCGCAAGCAGGACCGCCTCCTGGTGCAAGCGCTGTTCGTCCAGGCCGGACGGTTCTTCCATGAGCTTCGCGACCTGCTCGCGGAGCCTTTTTCCAATCGCCTCCGGCGCACGCGCGGGCGCGCGTTCAATCGTCGCGACAAGCGTCTCGATTTCGGTGAGCAGCGCTTCAATTGCCACCCCCAGATGACCGCCCTCGTCCCGACGCGCCTGTTTGACGGCGTCCACCGCCATCTCGAAGCTGCTCAGCACCGCATCCAGGCGCGCCTGCATCTCCGCCTCGCCCTCCTCGTCTTCGACCAGTTCGATGACGCCCCGCATGGCCAGCAATCCGTCGAGGGTCGGCGGCGCCACATTGGCGATCTCACGCGCCCTTTCGGCCGCATCGGCGACTTGGCGGAACATACCTTCGTTGAGCCGCGCCACGACATCCGACGTGTCGCGCTGCATCGTCAGTGCCAGGGTGCAGTTGCCGCGCGCAAGCCGGGACTTGCAGGCCTCGCGTATCGGCTGCTCGAGCGTGTCGTGACCCGGTGGCAGGCGCAACCGGATGTCCAGACCACGACCGTTCACGGTCCGGATTTCCCATGTCCAGCTGTACTGGCCGTGGCGGCCATCGCTGCGGCCAAACCCGGTCATGCTCATCAGCGGCATTGATAGTCCCCCTGCCCCGATCAGACGATGAATGCGGGCGCCGGCGCGCCCTTGCCGCCTGCCCGCGACTCACCCGAATCCGCTCGAACTGTACGTGTTGACGGGTCCGCCAACAAGCCACCAGCCGACGAGCGCGGCCCTTGGGCAGTGCGCGTTTTCGGGATTACCGGCCGGGCTTTCGCTTGGGCAGCGGGATCGAAGCGGCCGTACCCACATTGGCCGCCGCAGCAGTTGATGGTGCCGGCGCCGCTGGCGCAGACGCGACCGGGGCTGCAGCCGGCGGGGCGGCCGCAGGTGGTGCTGTCGGTACGGCGGCGGGGTCACCCGGCTGGGGCAGCCTGATGTTCAGACCTTCGAGAACGCTGTTGTCGACACCGCCGGGCGCCGATTCTGCAGCGAGGCCCGAAACCGTGGGATTCGTCGCCGCCTGTCCCGGTTGTTGCGGCGTCCCGGCCGGCACCTGCACGGCACCTGGTGTTCCCGCCGGTGCCTGCTCGCCAGCGGCGGCGTTTGCGGCAGCAAGCGCCTTCGCTTTCGCTTCCGCCTCTGCCTTTTGACGCCGCTCGCGCTCGATTCTGCGCCAGACGGCGACGTTCTGATTGTGCTTCGCGAGCGTCGGAGCAAACGCATGACCGCCAGTGCCATCGGCAACGAAGAAGAGGTCAGTAGTCTCTGCGGGGTTGAGCACCGCCTCGATGGCCGCTCTGCCCGGGTTGGCAATAGGCGTCGGAGTCAATCCCCTGACCTTGTATGTGTTGTAAGGTGTTTCGCGTTGCAGTTCGCTTCTCAGAATCCCCCGCCCGAGCTTGCCTTTTCCGCCCACCAGCCCGTAGATCACGGTCGGGTCGGACTGCAGCGGCATGCCCTTGTTCAACCGGTTGACGAAGACGCCCGCGATACGCGCCCGTTCATCCGCACGACCCGTTTCTTTCTCGACGATCGACGCCAGAATGATGGCTTCCTGCGGGGTTGAGATCGGCAGGCCCGCTTTACGGCTTTTCCAGAGCCGTGTCACAAACTTCTGTTGCTCCGCCTGCATGCGGTCGATCAGGTCCTGGCGCGTCATGTGACGCGAGAACTTGTAGGTATCGGGCAGCAAGGACCCTTCCGCGGGGATCGCCCTGATCTCGCCCTTGAGCATCTCGTGGCCGTTCAGCCGCGCCACGACCTGCTCGCTGGTCAGGCCTTCCGGAATACTGACCTTGTGCAGCACCGCGCGTCCCTCGACCAGCTTGTCCAACACGTCACGCATGCTCGCATGTTTGCGGATCTCGTATTCACCGGCCTTCAGATCGCCCTGCACACTGAAATAGTAGGCGCTGCCGACAAACGTGACGCGGTCGGAAATGATGCTCTCGCGCTCCAGCCGCTCGGCAATTGCCCGAAGGCCTTCGCCCTTGGGAATCACAAAAACGGTCGAGTGGGTGAGCGGACCTGGCGCGTCGAATTGCTTTTTGCCGTAATAGACCAGTCCCAGAAAACCCAAAAACGCGACCACGGCGAGCGTCATCGCACCGTTGATCAGCATCAGGAACGGATGCGTGCGCCGCCGCTTGCGCCCGCTTGGGGGCTCCGGTGCGCGCGCCGGTTCCAAAGCCTCCGCAGGACTGCGCGCCCGGAAACCGTCATTGAGATCGTCGTTGGCCGCCATGGCATTCAGCCCGTCTTTCGGGCCGTTGCCATAGAGATAGTCGCCATGATTCGACATGATTGATTTTATACCCGTTTCAACCGTGAAAACTCCACGTCAATTATGGCGAAAGGACGGTTGTGCGGCGCTGAATGCTATCAGAAATTTGCGAGGGTCAGGCCTCGATGCGCCTGAATATCAAGGACGCGTTGGTCCCGCCAAATCCGAATGAGTTGCTGAGAACCGTATCGATCTGCCGCTCCCGCGCTTCATGCGGGACCAGATCGATCACCGTCTCGACGGACGGATTGTCAAGGTTCAGGGTCGGCGGCGCGACATTGTCGCGAATGGAAAGCACCGAAAAGATGGTCTCCACCGCGCCCGCCGCGCCCAGCAGATGACCGATCGCCGACTTGGTCGACGACATGGAGAGTTTGCCCGCAGCGTTGCCGAACAGCCGCTCCACCGCCGCGAGTTCGATTTCATCACCCATCGGCGTCGAGGTGCCGTGGGCATTGATGTAGTCGATGTCAGACGGTTCCAGCCCGGCGCGTTTGATCGCCGCCTGCATGCAGCGCATCGCGCCGTCGCCCGTCTCTTCAGGAGCAGTAATGTGAAACGCGTCACCGCTCAGACCGTATCCGACCACCTCACCGTAGATCTTCGCACCGCGCGCCCGCGCGTGCTCGAGTTCCTCCAGAACGACAATGCCGGCCCCCTCCCCCATGACGAAACCGTCCCGGTCCTCGTCATACGGCCGCGACGCGCGCTGCGGCTCGTCGTTGAAATGCGTCGAGAGCGCGCGGCACGCGGCAAAGCCGGCGATCGACAACCGGCATACCGGCGACTCGGTGCCGCCCGCGACCATCACATCCGCGTCGTCCAGCGCGATCAGTCGCGCGGCATCGCCGACGGCGTGCGCGCCGGTCGAACAGGCCGTTACCACCGAGTGGTTCGGCCCTTTGAGCTGATGCCGGATGGACACCTGACCGGATGCGAGATTGATCAGTCTGCCGGGAATGAAGAAGGGGCTTATGCGGCGCGGACCTTTTTCCGCCATGAGAAGAGACGTTTGCTCGATGCCCTGAAGCCCGCCGATCCCGGATCCGATCAGTACGCCTGAACGGTCCTGCGCCTCTTTCGTTTCGGGATGCCAGTCGGCATCGTTCAACGCCTGATCGGCGGCAGCCATCGCAAACACGATGAAGTCGTCGACTTTGCGGCGCTCCTTGGGCTCCATCCAGTCGTCAGGATTGTAGGTACCGTCGGACCCGTCGCCTCGCGGTATTTCGCAGGCGACCTGACAGGACAGGTCCGACACGTCGAACGACTCGATGCGCTTGGCCGCGTTCCCGCCTGCCTTTAACCGGGACCATGTGTGCTCGACCCCACAGCCAAGAGGCGACACAATTCCCAATCCCGTAATGACGACACGTCGCATGTTCAATTGCACGCCTGATTATGAGTCCGGCCCCGAATGCTCGCCGGAAGGAAGAGCCGCCAGCCCGGTCCGATGCAGGTCGCCCCGCACCGCTACAATTACAGTGTCTTTGGTGGATTGGCGATCCCGAGAGCGAATCTAGGAGCTGTTCTTCTCGAGAAACTTGATGGCATCCCCGACCGTCAGGATGGTTTCAGCGGCGTCGTCCGGAATCTCGCAACCGAACTCTTCTTCAAAGGCCATCACCAGTTCGACAGTGTCCAGACTGTCGGCCCCGAGATCATCGATGAAGCTGGCGTTCTCGGACACTTTGTCCGCCTCAACACCAAGATGCTCCACGACAATTTTGCTTACGCGTTCTGCAATGTCACTCATCTTATTGCCTCACCATTGTCGTTCTCAAACTCCCGATTTGCCGGCAAATGCCACCAATTCACGCTGCGATACTCTAATTTTGGCCACAAGCCAAGCGGTTGATTGTCCGGGATTTGTGGACGGTCGGCAGTTTCTCTCCCCCCGGAAAGTGGCCGCTTCGTATCACACTTTATTGGGGATGACCAGAATGCCTGTGATCCGTCCGTTTCCTCCGCAAACCAAACGCTTTTTCTGCCGTTTTCCTTACGCCATCATCATCCCGCCATTCACGTGAAGCGTGTGACCGGTCACGTAGTTGGCTTCGTTGCTAGCGAGATATATCGCTGCTGCCGCGATGTCGTCCGGCTTTCCGAACGTGCTGGTCGGAATGGCTGTGTGGATCGCTGCGAGCTGTTTCTCGTTCAGCACGGCGGTCATCGGCGTTTCGATGAACCCCGGCGCGATGCAATTGGCCGTGATGCCGCGGGTGGCCACCTCGCGCGCGAGCGACTTGGTCATGCCGATCATGCCTGCCTTGGCGGCCGCGTAGTTCGGCTGTCCAGGGTTGCCGATCATTCCGCTGATGGAGGCAATGTTGACCACCCGGCCGAACCGCCGCCGCATCATGCCGCGCAGCACACCGCGCGTGAGCAGGAACACCGAGGTCAGGTTGACGGCGATGACGTCGTCCCACTCCTCGTCCGTCATGCGCATATACAGATTGTCCCGTGTGATCCCCGCATTGTTGACCAGGATATCAACCTGACCGACAGCCTGGTCGGCATCTTCCGCGAGTTTGGCAACCGCCTCCCGGTCGCGCAGATTGCAGGGGAGCGGATGCACGCCCTCACCCATGTCTGCAGCAAGCTCGTTGAGCTTCTCCTCGCGCGTCCCGGTAATCGCAACCGTTGCACCTTGCGCACGCAAGCCGCGGGCGATCGCCTCGCCAATGCCGCCACTGGCGCCTGTCACGAGCGCACCTTTTCCTGTCAGATCAAACATTTTTCCTCTTCCTGCCCCCCCTACGCCGTCTTGAGCTTTTCCGCGGCCGCCTCGACCTCGTCCGGGGTTCCAACCGAACTCGCCTCGAGCGACCGCTCGATCCGCCGCGCAAGGCCGGTCAACACGCGCCCCGCGCCGATTTCGTACAGGGCCGTTACGCCCGCGCCGGCCATATAGAGCACTGACTCGCGCCATCTGACCGCCCCCGTCACCTGTTCGACCAGGCGGGCGCGAATGTCCTCCGGATCCGTGACTTCGCCGGCGACCACATTCGCGATCAGCGGCACGGCTGGAGACTTGATCTCCACGTCAGCGAGCGCCTCCGCCATGGCGTCGGCAGCCGGCTGCATCAGTGCACAATGAAACGGGGCGCTGACAGGCAACAGCACGGCGCGCCGCGCGCCGAATTCCGGCGCCAGTTCCACCGCCCTCTCGACCGCCGCCTTCGAGCCGGAAACCACGACCTGACCCGGCGCATTGTCGTTGGCGGCCTGACAGACGTCGCTCTCCGCGGCGGCTTCAGCAAGGTTCTGCGCCTCGGCCAAGTCGAGCCCGAGCAAAGCCGCCATCGCTCCCTCGCCTACCGGCACAGCGGCCTGCATGGATTGGCCGCGGATTTTCAGCAGCCGCGCGGTATCGGCGATGCTCAACGCCCCGGACGCCGCCAGCGCCGAGTATTCGCCGAGCGAATGGCCGGCCACGAACCTGGCTGTATCCTTGAGGGAGATGCCCTTCTCATTCTCCAGCACCCGCGCCGCGGCCAAAGACACAGCCATCAGCGCCGGCTGCGCGTTCTCCGTCAAAGTCAGCGTATCTTCCGGGCCCTCCCAAGCGATCTGCGAGAGATTCTGACCCAGCGCCTCGTCGATTTCCTCAAAGACGCGACGTGCGCTCTCGAAGCTTTGCGCCAGCTCGGCACCCATGCCGACCTGCTGACTTCCCTGACCCGGAAACGTATAGGCAATCGTCATTCTGACAGTCCGGACTGCACTGCATGGAGGTTCTTCGGGGCCACAGCCCACGTGAATTTCCGCGCCAAAGACACCGTTTGGTTGTCCCTGTCAAGCGCTCGCGCTGTCAATCATCGCGCAACGCCGGAATCCGCCCGGTTTCCGGTGTGTTGCGTGATGTCGATAGCACTTGCAAAGCGGCACCAAACGCGTATAAGTCCGCTTTAACAGCCCGGCTGGAGGCTGAACGGAAGTCTTTGTATTTCCCGTGTCTCCGCTCTTTAGGGTCACCTTTTTTGAGCCTTTCCTGTTTTGCGGCTCAAAGAGGCTTTGCGCCGGGCGGACGAAACAAGAGGAAAGGCTGCATCCATGCCGCTTTATGAACACGTCTTGCTGGGCCGCCAGGACATCTCGCCCCAGCAGTTCGAAGGACTGGTCGAGACATACCAGTCGATTATCAAGGACAATGGCGGGTCGATCGAGAAGACCGAGCTGTGGGGTCTGAAGAACCTCGCCTACAAGATCAAGAAAAACCGGAAGGCGCATTTCGCGCTGATGAACATCGACTCTCCGCACGACGCGGTCGCGGAGATGGAACGACAGATGGGTCTGTCGACCGATGTCATCCGCTTTCTGACGCTGCGGGTCGATGAGCTGGAAGAAGGCCCCTCGGCGATGATGAAGCGTGGCGACCGCGACGACCGGCGCGGCGGCCGCAGGGATCATCGGGACCGCGACTCACGTCCGGCGCCTGCGAGGGCGACCGCACCCGCGGCTGCCTCAAAGGAGGCCGAAAGCACCGGAGACGCACCGAAGACCGACGAAAGCCCGTCAAAAGGCGAAGACGCCGGGAAAGAGGAGTAACGCGCATGGCCACCGCACCCAGACGCCGCCCCTTCTACCGCCGGCGCAAGACCTGTCCGTTCTCCAGCGACACAGCACCGAAGATCGACTACAAGGATGTCAAACTGCTGCAGCGCTATGTGTCCGAGCGCGGCAAGATCGTGCCGAGCCGGATCACGGCAGTTTCGGCGAAGAAGCAGAGAGAACTGGCGAAAGCCATCAAACGTGCGCGCTTTCTCGGCCTGATCCCCTACGTCATCAAGTAGCGGGGCGGGACCGAAAGCGGCATTTACCGACTGGTTGGGGCAGACGATCAGAATTTGCCTCTAACCGCACCAGCTTAGGGCGGGACAGCTTACGGCATGAACTCACCGATCCTCATAGGCCTGGTCGCGGGACTTGCGTCCGCCGTCCTGTTCGCATCGACGCTCATAAGCACCTGGGCGATCGTGCTGTTTTACGTAACCGCCTTGCCGGGCTTCATCGCCGGCCTCGGCTGGGGCACACAGGCCGTGATCGTGTCGACGCTTGTCGGTTCCGGATTGGTGGGCATCGTGATGGCCCCCATTGCCGGCCTCGGATACTTCCTGACCCTCGGCCTCCCGGTCGCCGTGCTGTGCTACTTTGCCCTTCTCGGCAGACCGGTAAGTGAAAACGCCGTTGTCGAGCACGGCGCGGCGCATGCCCCTCCATCGGGCAAGATCGAATGGTATCCGCCGGGGCGCATTGTTGCCTGGGCGACGCTGATGGCCGGCGGCATTGCGGCTTTGAGCGTTCCGATGTTCGGTATGGACATCGAAAGCTACCGCAACAATCTCAAAGAGATTCTGGACAGGACGTTCTTTAGCCAGATGCCGGACGGCGCTCCGCCCGGTATGAGCAAAGAGGACATGGCGCCTGTCATCGAGCTGCTGATCCGGGCGCTGCCTGCCGCGTCGGCAATCGTCTGGCTGACGGTCATGCTCCTGAACATGTGGACGGCAGGCCGGGTCATGACCACGTCGGGCCGCGCCATCCGGCCCTGGCCGGATTTCACGATGATGAGCTATCCGCCCCACTTTGCCCTCGGGTTCGTGGCGTCGTTGCTCGGAACCTTTGCCCCCGGCATTCTCAGTGTCATTGCGACCGGCTTCGCCGGCGCCTTTCTGCTGGCCTATGTGCTGCTGGGCCTCGTGGTGCTGCACGTTCTGGCGCGCAATTCGCCGTTCAAGTTCGTGGCCCTCGGGGCGCTTTATCTGGGGATCATTCTTTTCGGCTGGGTGGCGCTGGTGGTGGCGATCATCGGTATCGGAGAACCCGTGTTTCGCCTGCGCCAGCGCTCATTGGGCGCACCGCCGCCTTCGAATAACGACTGATTACAGACGGACAAACAACGGACATTCTGGGACGCAGTATCGGAGAGACATTATGCAAATCATCCTTTTGGAGCGGATCGGGAAGCTCGGACAGATGGGCGATATCGTGACCGTCAAGGACGGTTACGCGCGCAACTATCTGTTGCCCCAGGGAAAGGCGCTGCGCGCGACCGATGCCAACAAGGAACGGTTCGAAAGCCAACGCTCGCAGCTTGAAGCGCGTAATCTGGAACTCAAGACCGAAGCGGAGGGCGTCGCCGGGAAGCTCGACGATCAGAGCTTCGTGGCCATCCGTCAGGCTGGTGACACCGGGCAGCTCTACGGCTCCGTCTCGACCCGCGACATTGCGGATCTGATCACCGAAGCCGGGTTTTCGGTGGCCCGCCATCAGGTGCAGCTGGACAAACCGATCAAGGTTCTCGGCGTTCATCCCCTGCGCGTCACGCTGCACCCGGAGGTGATCGTGACCGTCAATGTCAACGTCGCCCGGTCCGAAGACGAAGCCGAACGGCAGGCGCGTGGCGAGGACGTCACCGTCGAGGTCGATGAGGTCGACGAAGAAGAAGAGACGATTGCCGCCGAAGAGGTGTTCGAAGACGAAGACCTTGCCAAGCAGGCGGAAGAGGCGCTTGACGCCGAAGCCGCAGAGGACGCCGACGCGACGGAAGGATCTGCGGCCTCCGAGGAGCCGAACGATGAGCCAGGCGACGCACCTGGCGACGCACCGGCTGAAGACGATGCGGAGACACCGAAAGACTAGGCATCTTCGGGCGGCCATTCACCGCACTTTCCGCATGCCGGTTGCGCTGAAACGCTGCCGGCATGCACACTTACGGCACAGCCGCTGATTCGCGGCGCGACGCAAGACCGCCAACTCCCGGAATTCACGTAATACACAGGAGTGGCAGGTTTATTTCGCGCCAATCGGCTTTCCCGTTTCGCGAATCGGAATTGCGCGTATTGTCGACAGCATGGAACCGGCCCAAACCAACATCGCCAACCTTGTCGAAGAGGACGAAGCGCCGTTCCGTGCGGCTCCCCACAACATCGAGGCAGAGCAGGCGCTTTTGGGCGCGATCCTCGTCAACAACGATGCCAGCGACAGGGTCTCCGGCTTTCTGCAATCGAAGCACTTCTTCGATCCGCTCCATGGACGCATCTATGAAGCGGCGATCAAACTGATCTCGGCCGGCAAGCGCGCATCACCGATCACCCTCAAGACCTTCTTCGAGCACGAGGAGCCGCTCAGCGCCGACCTCACCGTGCCGCAATATCTCGGACGGCTTGCGGCGAATGCCACGACAGTGATCAATGCGGAGGACTACGGACGCACGGTCTATGACCTCGCCATCCGGCGCGACCTCATTTTCATCGGCGAGGACATGGTGAACCTCGCCTATGACGCGCCCATCGACGCACCGCCTTCAACGCAGATCGAGGACGCCGAGCAGCGGCTGTTCGAACTTGCCGAGACCGGCAAGTACGGATCGGGGTTCGAGGCCTTCACCTCCGCCCTCACTGATGCAATCGACATGGCGGCGAACGCCTATAATCGAGATGGGGGCCTCAGCGGCATTGCCACCGGCTTCAAGGATCTCGACTTTAGAATGGGCGGCCTGCAACCTTCAGACCTCGTGATAATTGCGGGACGGCCTTCTATGGGTAAGACTGCGTTCGCCACGAATATCGCCTTTCACGTGGCGCAAGCATACAAGGTGGAGCACCGGTCCGATGGTACCGAACACACAGTAGATGGAGCTGTGGTCGGATTTTTCTCTCTGGAGATGTCGGCGGAGCAATTGGCTACTCGTATTCTGTCGGAGCAGGCGGAAATTCCTTCAGAGATGATTCGACGTGGAAAGATCGAAAAGGAGGAGTTCGATAAACTTGTTTATGCCTCCCAGAGGCTCGAGAACATTCCACTCTATATAGATCAAACAGGTGGTATTACCGTTGCTCAGTTAGCTGCTAGGGCGCGCCGGCTCAAGCGCCAGAAAGGACTCGGGCTGATCATCGTCGACTATCTGCAACTGCTCACCGGATCGACCCGGCGGGCGGCCGAGGGCCGGGTGCAGGAGATCACGGAGATCACCACGCGTCTGAAGGCGCTGGCCAAAGAGTTGAACGTTCCGATCATCGCCCTGTCCCAGCTTTCGCGTCAGGTGGAGCAGCGTGACGACAAGCGCCCGCAGCTCGCGGACCTCAGGGAATCGGGCTCGATCGAACAGGATGCCGATGTTGTCATGTTCGTCTTCCGTCAAGAGTATTATTTGGAACGTCAGAAAAGAGACGAAAAAGATCCAAAGTTCTCCGAGTGGCAACAAATGATGGATGATGCGTTCGGAAAGGCAGAGATCATTATAGCGAAGCAGCGTCACGGTCCTACCGGTACAGTTGATCTGCAATTCCAAGGTGAAATCACTCGCTTTTGCGATCTGGCGGACGATAAGCGCCTCCCCGAACGTATGGAATAATCACGAGCCGGCGCGCGCAATGCCGAACTTCTCCGACCCGCCTCATCTTGGCTCCGCAAGCGCGACGGCAACGGCCGTACTCGCGATCGACCTGGAAGCGCTGAAGTCAAATTATCGCACCCTTCGCACTCTGGCCGGGGACGCGGAATGTGCGGCCGTGGTCAAGGCGAACGCCTACGGGACAGGCGGAACCCAAGCGGTCCGTGCGTTGACGCAGGCCGGATGCAAAACCTTCTTCGTCGCCGCCTTCAATGAAGCCGAGACCGTCCGGGCGGCAGCACCTGACGCCACGATCTATGTGCTCAACGGTGTGTTTCGGGGTGCCGGTCGGGCGTTTGCCGCGATCCGGGCCCGCCCTGTCATCTCCAGCTTTGAGGAAATGAAGGACTGGGCCGAATTCTGCAGCGAAGCAGGCACGCCCCTGCCCGCCGCGATCCAAATGGATACCGGCATGCACCGGCTCGGGTTGACGCGCGCGGAGGTGGACCAACTCGCAGGCGCCCCGCAGCTGCTGGAGGCCTTCACGCCGGCTTTGATCATGAGCCATCTTGCCTGCGCCGATGAGCCGGACCACCCGATGAATGCGGAGCAGCTTGCCGCGTTCAACGAGTTGCGTGCTTTGCTCCCGACCCTGCCGACATGTTTCGCCAACTCCGGCGGCATTCATCTCGGACTTCCTTACCACTTCGACATGGTGCGCGCCGGGTTCTCCATGTATGGGGGACGCGCGGTCGCGGGACGCGAACCACTGGCTCCGGTGGTTCAGTTGCATGCGCGCATCACGCAGATCCATGACGCACCGGCCGGGCGCACGGTCGGTTACGGCGCGGCGCACACGCTGAAACACCCGACCCGTGTGGCGACCCTGACCCTTGGCTATGCGGACGGCATCTTGCGGTATCTGGGCGCGCACAATACCAAATCCGGCCTGACCGGTTACATCGAAGGCCACCCTGCCCCGGCCCTCGGCCGCGTCTCCATGGATCTCATCACCCTCGACGTCACCAACGTTCCCGAAACCGTTGCCCGTCGCGGTGCGTGGGTCGAGATCATCGGACCGCATGTCAGCATCGACGATCTGGCGGACGAGGCGGAAACCATCGGCTATGAGATCCTGACCAGCCTCGGAACACGCGCGGAACGCATCTATCTCGGCGGCGAAGCGGACACCGGCTGATGGCCAAGGCGACCACAACCTATGTGTGCCAGGAGTGCGGCGCCAGCTCCGCGCAATGGTCCGGCAAATGCCCGAGTTGCGGCGCCTGGAACACGCTTGTCGAGGAAGTAACCGGCGGACGCGGACCTGATGCGCACCCGCGCGGCGGCAAGGCGGCGTCGCTCGAACCACTCGACGCCGACGTGCCTGACGCGCCGCGCATCTCCAGCCGGATCGGCGAGCTCGACCGGGTCGCCGGCGGCGGACTCGTTCCCGGTTCCGCCATTCTGGTCGGCGGCGACCCCGGCATCGGCAAATCGACGCTCCTGCTGCAGGCAGCCGCCAAACTTGCCGCTGCCGGGCACAACACGGTCTACTTCTCAGGTGAGGAGGCGACGGCGCAGGTGCGCCTGCGCGCCAAGCGGCTCGGAGTCGCGTCCGCACCGGTTGGCCTGGCGTCCGAGACGAGCCTCGCCAACATTCTCAAAACCCTGAGCGACAAACAGACACGGCCGGATCTGGTCGTCATCGACTCCATACAGACGCTGTGGTCCGACCTGCTCGAATCGGCGCCCGGCACCGTGGCGCAGGTGCGGGCCTGCTCACAGGCACTGGTACGGCATGCCAAGCGATCGGGTGCAGCACTGATCCTGGTCGGCCACGTCACCAAGGACGGTCAGATTGCCGGGCCGAAAGTGGTCGAACACATGGTCGATACCGTCCTGTATTTCGAGGGCGACGGCGCACACCAGTACCGCATACTGCGCGCCGTGAAAAACCGGTTCGGCCCAGCCGATGAAATCGGCGTGTTCGAGATGCGCGGCGACGGGTTGCAGGAAGTCGCGAACCCCTCCGAGCTGTTTCTGGGCGACCGCGATACCGTCAGTTCAGGCGCCGCGGTGTTTGCCGGAATGGAGGGCACACGGCCCGTGCTCGTGGAGATACAGGCGCTTGTCGCCCCCTCCCCGCTCGGCACGCCGCGCCGCGCGGTCGTGGGATGGGACTCGAGCCGGCTCGCCATGATCCTGGCGGTGCTGGAGGCGCGGTGCGGACTTGTCCTTGGCACCCACGATGTCTACCTCAACGTCGCCGGTGGCCTGAAAATCACCGACCCTGCCGCCGACCTGGCGGTCGCGGCTGCCCTTGTTTCGTCGTTTTCTGGTGCTGCGCTTGATGCTGGCAACATTTTCTTTGGAGAGGTCAGCCTCTCCGGGGGCGTACGTCCGGTGGGTCACATGGCCGCCCGGTTGAAGGAAGCTGAGAAGCTTGGTTTCACCGGCGCGTCGGTTCCGGCAAAACTTGGTTCGGAGGCACAGAATGCGGGTTTGCAGCTTGAACATGTTGCGCATCTGTCGGAGCTGACGGACAAATTGATGCCACAGGGGCAATCCTGACGGAGTGTCCGTTCACAGCACTTGAGTTCAATGCGGGATACGCTTATGAGCTTGTTGCCATTTCCTGTTTGCCCCGCCTAGCACACAAGGAATCGTGTTAGATTTCTGCCTGCCGAAAGGACACTGCACATGCCGTTCTCCTGGCTCGACGTTATCCTCGCCGCGATCATGCTCATCTCAGGCCTTCTCGCCATGCTGCGGGGGCTGACGCGCGAAGTCCTTTCCATTCTGTCCTGGGCCGTGGCCGCCGTCGCGACCCTCTTCTTCTTTCCGATGTACCAAGCACAGGCACGGGAATATATCGAGCCGGCCCTTCTCGCCGACGCCGTCCTCGCAGGCGGTATTTTTCTCGTTGTGCTCATTATCGTCAGCCTGATTACCGTGCGCATCTCCGACAGTGTCCTCGACAGCCGGATCGGTGCGCTTGACCGCTCCCTCGGTTTTCTGTTCGGACTGGCGCGCGGGCTCGTGCTCGTGGTCATCGCCTATCTCTTCTTCACCTGGCTCGTGCCCGAGGATACGCAGCCGCAGTGGATCAAGAATGCGCGCTCCCTGCCGATTCTGAAGGAGACCGGCGCGGCCATCGTTTCCTTGTTACCGGAGGACCCGGCATCGGCACTGCCGGGCATAGGCAGGGAACAGGACGCGACGCCGCCTGATGCGCAGCAGCAGCCGCCGGCCCAGCAGACACCGCCGGCGCAACAAACGCCGCCCGCCAATCCGGATCAGCGATCAGATGTTGATAACGGGTCACGCGTGGCAGTGATTTCAAAACCTTTTCATGGTATGAGTCCCTCGTCTCGCAGATAACGTGAGAACAGCCGTGCCTCAAAAAATCGCGAAGCCTGAAAACGACGGTCCAAAATACGAAACTGGCCTGCGCGTCGCCTGCGGTGTTTTCGGCATCTTCAACCACGAAGACGCCGCCGCCCTGACTGCGCTCGGCCTGCACGCTCTGCAGCATCGCGGGCAGGAATCGGCCGGTATCGTCGCCTTTGACGGCAGCCACTATCACACCGAACGGCGCATCGGCCTCGTCGGTGATCATTTCACGAAAGAGTCCGTCATCTCGCGTCTGAAAGGCGACTATGCGATCGGGCATGTGCGCTATTCGACGACCGGCGAGACGGCGACGCGGAACATCCAGCCGCTATTTTCCGATCTGGATGCCGGCGGATTTGCCCTGTGCCACAACGGCAACCTGACCAACGCCCTCACCCTGCGCAAGCAACTCATCAAGGAAGGGGCGATCTTCCAGTCCACCACCGACACGGAAGTAATCACGCATCTTGTGGCCCGCAGCAGCAAACGCCTGTTCGTGGAGCGGTTCATCGACGCGCTGCTGCAGATCGAAGGCGGGTATGCGCTGGTCGGCATGACCAACAAGAAACTGATCGGCGCGCGTGACCCGCTCGGCATTCGCCCGCTGGTCCTCGGCGAGCTCGACGGACGCTATGTGCTGGCATCGGAAACCTGCGCCTTCGACATCATCGGCGCCAGGTTCCTTCGCGAGATCGACAATGGCGAAGTGGTGATCATCACCAAGGACGGCCTCGAGAGCCACCGGCCCTTCCCCAAAAGCGCGCCGCGCCCGTGCATCTTCGAGTACATTTACTTCGCCCGCCCGGATTCCATCATCGGCGGGCGTTGTGTTTACGAACTCCGCAAGGAGATGGGCAAACAGCTCGCGCGCGAATCCGCGGTCGATGCCGACGTCGTCATTCCGGTTCCCGATTCAGGGGTTCCGGCGGCCATAGGCTTCGCGCAAGAGTCCGGCATCCCCTTCGAGCTCGGCATCATCAGAAACCATTATGTGGGCCGGACGTTCATCGAGCCGGAGCAGCGTATCCGCGCCCTCGGCGTTCGCCTCAAGCACAGCGCCACCCGCTGTGAAATCGAGGGTAAGCGCGTCGTCATGATCGATGATTCCATCGTGCGCGGCACCACGTCCGTGAAACTGGTGCGCATGATGTACGAGGCGGGGGCGAAGGAAGTGCATATGCGCATTGCCAGCCCGCCGATCACCCATCCCGATTTCTACGGCATCGATACGCCGGATCAGGAAAAGCTTCTCGCCGCGACCCATGACCTGCAGAGCATGTGTGACTATATCGGCGCGGGCTCCCTCGCCTTCCTGTCGGTCGAAGGCATCTACAGGGCCATGGGCTACGAGAAGCGCAATCCCGATGTGCCGCAATTCACCGATCACTGCTTCACCGGCGATTATCCGACGCGGCTGCGCGACCGGGAGGGACCGGACCTGCAGCGTCAACTGTCGCTCCTCGCTGAGGTCGGGTAGCGCGTCGCCGCTTCCCCTTCAGCCTCTTTTTCTCAGACCATGTCCGAGCAACGCCTGAAAGACCGCATCGCCCTCGTGACAGGTGCGTCGCGGGGCATCGGACGTGCCGTGTCGCTGGCCTTCGCCCGCGAGGGCGCGCACGTGATTGCGGTCGCCCGCAGCGCCGGCGCCTTGGAAGAGCTCGACGATGACATTCAGGAAGCCGGCGGGACCGCCACCTTGTTGCGTTTGAACCTCAGCCACGGCCCCAAGGTCGACGCTCTCGGGCCGACGCTGTTCGAGCGCTGGCAGAAGCTCGACATTGCGGTCGGTAATGCCGGCATCCTCGGGCCGCTCTCGCCGCTTGGCCACGTCTCGGAGAAGGACTGGAACGACGTCCTGAACATCAACCTGACCGCCAACTGGCGCCTGATCCGGACGCTCGACCCGTTGCTGCAGAAATCCGATGCCGGCCGCGCCATTTTCGTCACGTCGGGCGCGCCGCGCAAATGCCGCGCCTATTGGGGACCCTATTCGGTGTCCAAGGCGGCCCTGGAAGCACTGGTGCGGACCTATGCATCCGAGGTCGCGAAGACGTCCGTGCGGGCCAACCTCGTCAACCCGGGTCCGGTGGCGACGGCCATGCGCGCCCGTGCGATGCCCGGAGAAGACCCCGAGACCTTGCCGAAGCCGGACGACCTCGCGGAGACGTTTATCAGGCTCGCCCTGCCCGCCTGCACGGACAATGGCGAAATCGTTGATTTCCAGTGAGTTAGAAATAGAAAGCTAGCTTGCGGACTCAAAAACCATCCCGTCATACGCAGGCTCGATGTGCGCGGGAAGCTCGGCCTTCAGCGCGTCGTAATCGAGGTCGGTGTGCATGTGGGTCAGGATGGCCCGTTTGGGCCTGACTTTCTCGATGGCCTGAAGCGATTCTTCCAGACTGAAGTGACTTGGATGCGGCGTCAGGCGCAGCGCATCCACGATCCAGACGTCGAGGTTTTCCAGTTGCCTGTAAGAGTCTTCCGGTAAGCCTTTGATATCGCAGGAATAGGCGACGTTACCAAAACGATAGCCGATGGACATGATGTCGCCGTGGTACTGGGGGTAAGGACGCACCTGAACGGCTCCTCCTTTTCCTTCTATCTCAAAGCTTTCGCCGATTTCTATGAGATTCATGTTGAGGATCGGCGGATAGGAGCTGCCCTCTTTGGTCCGGAAGCAATAGGAGAACCGGCTCTCGAGCGCAGTGCCCGTGGGCGCATCGCAATAGACCTGAACCCGTTCCCGGCCGTTGATCGCCACCACCCGCAGATCGTCAATGCCGTGGGTATGGTCGGCATGGTCATGGGTGTAGAGCACGCCGTCGATCCAGGACACGCTGGCATTGAGAAGCTGCTGGCGGGCATCCGGAGACGTATCGATCAGAACCGTCGTCTTGCCGGCTTCGCTCTCCTGCTCCACGAGCATGGAGCACCGCAAGCGGGTGTTCCTGGGATTGGCCGGATCGCATTTGCCCCAGTCGCCGCCGATCCGGGGCACGCCGCCGGACGTGCCGCAACCGAGAATCGTGAATTTCAGCGTCATGCGGCGGCGCCGTCTCGCGGCCGTGTCGCCCTGTCGAACAGGCGAAAGAAATTGTCGGTCGTCGCCGCCGCCAGTTCGTCCCTGGAGACGCCCTTGACCTCCGCCAGTCTTGCCGCGGTATGCACCACATTGGCGGGCTCGTTCTTTTTGCCGCGCATGGGCTCCGGCGCCAGGTAGGGCGCGTCGGTCTCGACAAGCAGGCGGTCGAGCGGAACACGCGCCGCGATCTCCCGCAGCTCGTCCGAGTTCTTGAAGGTGAGCACACCGGAAAAGGAGATGTAGAGTCCGAGGTCAAGACCGCGCTGTGCGAGGTCGGGACCCGCCGTAAAGCAATGGAGCACCGCCTTGAACGGCCCCTTCTCCATTTCCTCCTCGAGGATTTGCGCCGTGTCCTCATCCGCATCGCGGGTGTGGATGACGAGCGGCAATCCCGTGTCGCGGGCCGCGGTGATGTGCCTGCGGAACCCGGCTGCCTGATCCTCGCGGGGTGCGTTGTCACGATAGTAATCGAGACCGGCCTCGCCGATGGCCACGACCTTCGGCTTGTCCGCAAGCGCGAGGATCTCATCGATCATCACGTCGCGCTCTTCATCCGCGTAATGCGGATGGGTCCCGACGGAGCAGAAGACGTTCTCGTGCGCTTCGGCGATCGCGTGCACCTGTTCAAACCGGCGCACGCGCGTGCAGATCGTCATCAGCGTTCCGATATCGGCGTTCCTGGCGCGCGCCAGCACGTCGTCGAGCTGATCGGACAGGTAGGGGAAATCCAGATGGCAGTGGCTGTCGACGAGCATCAGGACGCGGCCTCTTCCTGCTCGACATAGCGCGGGAAGACCGCCTCCGGCTTCGGCAATACGGTCCCGGCTTTCAGGCGCCCGGCTTCCCCCAGATGCGAGAAATCGCGGGCGTCCTGGGGCACACCCAGAAAATCGAGGATCTTCGAGGCCGATGCCGGCATGACCGGTTGCGCCAGGATGGCAATCTCCCGAACAGTTTCGGCAGTCACATAAAGGACCGTGTTCATCCGTTCCGGGTCGGTCTTCTTGAGCGCCCAGGGTTCGGCGTTCGCGAAATAGCGGTTGGCGTCGGCCACAACTTGCCAGATCGCCTCGACGGCCCGGTGGATCGCCTGCTCGTCCATGGCGGCTCGGGCCGTCTCGATAATGGTGTCGGCGGCGGCAAGAAGCGCTTTGTCTTCGTCGGCGAGTGTACCGGGTGCAGGCACCTTGCCTTCGCAGTTCTTCGCGATCATCGACAGCGAACGCTGCGCGAGATTGCCCAGATCGTTGGCGAGATCGGCGTTGATGCGGTTGACGATGGCCTCGTGGCTGTAGTTGCCGTCGCGTCCGAACGGGACCTCGCGCAGCAAAAAATACCTGAGTTGGTCGACACCGTAGTGATCGGCCAGAGCGAACGGATCGATCACGTTGCCGACGGATTTCGACATCTTCTCGCCGCGGTTGAACAGGAAGCCATGGGCGAAGACCCGCTTCGGCACGGCGATGCCCGCCGACATCAGGAACGCTGGCCAGAACACCGCGTGAAAACGGATGATATCCTTGCCGATGACGTGCACATCTGCCGGCCAGAACTTCCTGAAGCTGTCTGAGTCTTCGTCCGGGAAGCCAACCCCGGTGATGTAGTTGGTCAGCGCATCGACCCACACATACATGATGTGGCGCTCGTCGTCCGGAACCTTGACGCCCCAGTCGAATGTCGTGCGCGAAATGGAGAGGTCCTGAAGGCCCCGCTCGACGAACGAGACAACCTCGTTCCGCCGCACGTCTGGACCGATGAACTCCGGATGCGCCTTGTAATGCGCCAGCAGCTTGTCCTGGTACGCACTGAGCCGGAAGAAATAGCTTTCCTCCTCGACCCACTCGACGGGCGTCCCCTGCGGCGAGAGCTTCTCGCCGCCCTCGCCTTCGCTGAGCTCGCTCTCATCGTAATAGGCTTCATCGCGCACCGAGTACCATCCCGAATATGTGTCGAGATAGATGTCGCCGTTTGCCGCCATGCGCTTCCAGATCTCGATGCTGGCGGCGAGATGACGGTCCTCGCGCGTGCGGATGAAATCGTCGTTCGAGCAGTTCAGCCGGGCGCACATTTCGCGGAACAGAGGCGTGTTCCTGTCCGCAAGCTCCGCCGTCGTGATGCCCAGGTCACGGGCGGTCTTGACCATCTTCAGGCCATGCTCATCGGTGCCGGTCAGAAAGAACACGTCATGCCCGTCGAGCCTCTTGAACCGTGCGATCGCATCGGTCGCAATAGCCTCGTAGGCGTGGCCGATATGCGGCTCACCGTTGGGATAGGAGATCGCGGTCGTGACGTAAAAGGCGGGTTTGTCGCCCATGGCGTTGCGTGTGGTTGTCTGGACCGGCAGGACGTATGCAAGATGTCAGCCGGTGCCTATTGCAGGGCATCCCGGGCCGTCTCTTCGAGTTGGAAAAACGTCCCGAGAACAAGGTTCTTGCGGTCGAGGTTCAGCACATCGGCTTCGGCCTTTGTGCGCCGCACTGTTTCCCACAAGCGCGCCCATTTCGCAAGGGCGGGCTGGCCCTTCAGCCGGGCGGCAATCGGCTCTTCGCTTCGGGTTGCACCCTCCCCGGTCGCCGCGTGCGTGGCGATGCGCGCGAGCGCGTCTTCGGTGAGGCTGAAAAACAACTCGTAGGATGCTTGGCGGCCCGGCGCGCCAAGCGTGTCGGCAAGATCGTGCACGGCCTGCTGATCCACATTTGGCAAGCCATGCATCAGCTTGATCAGCCGGGCGTACAATTCGTCGCCGCCGCCGGCCAGGAGCTGCAGAGCCCGCCTGACGCTGCCATGGGCAAGCGGCAGAACGGCGCGGATCCGCTCCTCATCCGGCCGCTCGAGGGACGCATTGTCGAACGCGCTCTCAATGGCCGCGCGGAGTTGATGTTCCGGGAGATACGCAAAACGCAGGAGCTGGCTTCTGGAGCGTATCGTTCCCGGCAAGCGCCCCGGCGCGGAACACACCATCAGGAAGACGCATCGCGGTGGTGGCTCCTCGAGGTTCTTCAGCAAGGCATTGGCGGCGGCGGCATTCATCTCGTCCGCCCGGTCGATGATGACGACGCGCCATGCGTCGCCCGCCGTGTGACCGAAGAACCGCGTGAGGCGACGCACGTCCGACACCGATACCGCCGTTGCCAGCCGCTTCCTGTCCGGCTGCCACGCACGGCGCAGGACCAGAAGGTGCGGATGCGACAGAGCCGCGACCTGAGAGAACGCCGGATGATCCGCCGCGACCGCCATCGTCTCGGCATCCGCGACATGACCGTCATCCTGCGCCAGCAGAAAGCGTGCGAACCGGTATGCGAGGGTGGCCTTGCCGATACCTTCGGGACCGGCAAAGAGCCACGCGTGATGCAGATGGTTCGCCTTGTAGGCGTCGAGCAGCATGTGCTCGGCCCGTTCATGGCCGATGAGCGCAGGTACCGTTCTCGGATGGGCGAACCCTTCGAGCCGGTCAGCTTCGGGTATGGTATCGGTCTCAGTCATGGATCGAGGCGCTCGACGACGGCGTTCCACACTTCCTCGGCCACCGCACTTTCCGCCTCCTGAGCATCGATGACGATGCAGCGGTCCGGTGCGCCCGCCGCAATCTGCAGGAAGCCTGCACGCAGCGCTTCGTGAAACCGGCCAGACATGCCTTCGAACCGGTCGACCTCCCCGTTGCCTTCGTCCCCGGCGCTCTCGGTGTTGCGCGCCTGAGCCCGCTCCAGCCCGGCATCGGCCGGAAGGTCGAGGATCACCGTCAGGTCCGGGCGCGTCTCACCAACGGCCACCCGGTTCAGCGCGCGGATGAGCGTGGGCCTGACGCCGCCTGCCGCGCCCTGATAGGCGACGGTCGAGTCGGCAAAGCGGTCACACACCACCCATTCGCCCCGCTCCAGTGCCGGCCGAATCACGTCACGGACATGGTCATCCCGCGCGGCGCAGAACAGAACCGCTTCACCGGTCGGGCCGTATTGCCTGGCCTTGCCGGAAAGCAACAGATCGCGGATTTGCTCGCCGCGCTTCGTCCCGCCCGGCTCGCGTGTCTCAACGACACCGTGACCGACCGACCGCAACCGTTCGGCAAGCAGCCGCGCCTGGGTCGACTTGCCCGCACCTTCGCCGCCTTCGAACGTTATGAATTTTCCAGATGCCAAAGCGATCCACTCCGGGCCCTCGCGCAGTCCGGGCGTTGGCTGTTCACAAGGAGTTTTACTAGAGGATCCAGCCGAAGGCGAGGTGCAGAAGCGACTCGACCCCCTTCATCCACATTGGCCCCTCGCCGATGTCCTCCGCGGCATAGAGGGGTATCTCGTTGACGGCGTTGTTGGTCGTCGTGACGCGCAGCATTGCCACCTGATCGCCCTTCTTGATCGGCGGTTTCAGCGGTCCTTCGTAGATGATCGATGCCTTGATCTTTCGGCTCGCTGTACGCGGCAAGAGGATGCTGACGTCACCCTTGCCCTTGAGGTCCACGTACCGTTTGGTGCCGCCCCAGACGAGCGCATCGCCGATCGTTTCATCGGCGTCGAACAGTTTCCACTGCTTGAAGCTCCTGAAACCCCACTCCAGGAGCCTCTTGCCCTCCGCACGGCGCTCCTTCTTCGATTTCAGGCCGTTGACCACGACCACAAGACGCTGGCCCCGCCGCTCGGCGGATGCGACCAGCCCATAGCCGGATTGGCGAATGTAGCCGGTCTTCAAGCCGTCGGCGGCGACAGTGTCGTAAATCAGCGGGTTGCGGTTGTAGAAGATGTGCTTGCGGTAGCGGTATTCCTTCTGCCCGAAGTAATGATAGTACTCCGGATATTCCCTGATCACATGCAGCGAGAGTTTGCCGAGATCCCGGGCCGTCATCATGTGGTCGGGATGGTGCAACCCGGTCGAGTTCCGGAAGGTCGAGGCCTTGAGGCCGATCTTCTTCCCGTACTCGTTCATGAGATCGGCAAAGGCCTCTTCAGAACCGGCCATGCCTTCCGCGACAATGATGCAGGCGTCGTTGCCGGACTGCACCGCGATGCCCTGCAGCAATTCGCCAAGCGTGGCGCTCTTGTTGAGCGGAACGAACATGGCGGAGGTCCCCGACGGGGCGCCGCCGGTTCTCCACGCATAGATGCTTGTCGAGAACTCGTCATCCATCGACAGGCGCCCGTCCCTGAGCGCCCGGAAGATGATGGCCATGGTCATGACCTTGCTCATGCTTGCCGGCGGCATCAACTCGTCCGCGTTCTTTTCGTACAGGACGGAGTTGGTGTTGGCGTCCATCAGGATCGCCCACTTCGCCTTGGTTTCGAAGGTCTTCTTCTGGTTCTGGGCAGAGGCAAGCCCCGCAACCGACACGCACACAAGCAACGCCAGCGCGAACGTAAAACACAGGCGATTGAACAATTTCATCCCTGACCCGGCAAAAAACGTCGGCGAAACCCGCATTCCGGCACGCCGTTTTCGCCGCCGACGCACTCCGGTTACACTAGCGACAAGCGGCACGCAAAATCAACTCGCCAGCCCTCAAGAACCGGTCAGGAGCGAGTGAATTTATCTATTGGGTTACCATGTAGGCGTCGCGCAGGCCGATGCTGACCACTTCGCGGAGCGTCTGGTCGGCATCATGGCGCCACGCATAGGGGCCCAGACGCACCCTGAACCGGGCATCGCGCCCTTCGCCCACCTGCATAACGCGCGATGGGCCGATTTCCGACAGTCTCCGGTTCAGATCGTCCGCAGCCGACCTGCTCGCAAACGACGACGCCTGAACGAAGTACATGCGGTGTGCGCCGCGCGGCGAACGCTGAACATTGCCCGCGACGGCCGTGCTCCTGTTCGCCGAACCGGACTGCGGTTTGTCCGGAATGGAGCCGACGACGATCGGGTCAGCCTGTATCGCCTCTCGCGTTGCACTTGCGAATTCAGTCCTTTTTGCCGGCGTCTTGCGTGCGCCCGTACCGCTCGCGACGCGCGCCCAGCTCTGGCTCGCATAGATCTGCCGTTCGTAGGAGTCGTCGCCGTTCAGCGGGGCGGGACCGAGATATCTTACCCGCACCTTGACGGTGCCGTCCCGCTCGAACCCAAGCGCCCGCGCCGACCGGCGCGACAGATCGATGATGCGGTCGTGCGCGTAGGGTCCGCGGTCATTGACCCGCAGGACAAGCGCCCGCCCGTTGCGCAGGTTCGTCACGTGCACATAGCTCGGCATCGGCAATGTGGGATGAGCGGCAGTTAGTGCGTTCATGTCGTAGATTTCGCCGTTCGCCGTGTAACGGCCATGAAACAGCTCACCGTACCAGGACGCGACCCCGATGCGGTTGTAGTTCGGCTGCTCCTTGGGCCGGTACCACCGGCCGCCGATCTTGTAGGGATTGCCGACCTTGTAGTGACCGCCGCCCTTTGGCACCGGCTGCCCGAGCGCCACGACCCGCTTCGACAGCGTCTGGCTTGAAGATTTCTTGCCGCGTGAGCATCCCGCCACCATGAGCGCGGCAAGGAGTGTGAAGATGAGTGCGAAAAGCACGCCTTTGCGGGCAAAACCATCCGCACGGCAGGATGAAGCGGCCTGCACCGCACCTGCGCCAACCGGCGCTGACATACGCAACATCTGAACCCGACCCCGCCTAACGCAACACTGATAGGCATGCCCGGGCGGAAACCGCGAAAACCGGTTCCCGATCACCCGGACCCAGGCTCAACTGTTCCGCGAGAACGTTAGGATAAAGTGAATCCGCCGGCGGGGATGCGCCCCTACTCCGCCGCGCGGGCCGTTGCATCGCTTGCGATCACGCCACCACTCTTCAGGAGTTGCGCAATCTCATCGTCCGAATAGCCGAGCTCGGCAAGGACCTCCCGCGTGTGCTGGCCGAAGAGCGGCGCCGGACGGACCACGCCGCCGGGTGTCTCCGACAGCTTAACCGGCAAGCCGACGGTCTGCACGCGGCCCGCAACCGGATGGTCGGTGGCCGGGACCATCTCGCGTGCGATTGTCTGCGGATCGTCTTGCATCTCCTTGATCGAGAACACGGGCCCGGCGGGCAGGCCGGCCTCCTCGAGCAATTCGAGCCATTCCTCCGTCGTGCGTTCCCTAAAATGGACCGTCAGCACCTCGACCAGCGCGTCGAGATTGGCCATCCGCGCCGAGTTCACCGCAAACCGCGGGTCTTCCCCGAGCTCCGGCGCTTCGATGCATTCCAGCAGCCGTTCCCAGTTGCGTTGGTTGGCGGCACCGATATTGATCCAGCCGTCCTTCGTCTCGAACGTCTGATAGGGTGCGTTGAGCGGATGCGCCGTGCCCATGCGCCCGGGCGACTCGCCGGTCGCAAAGCAGATCGCGGACTGCCAGTAGGTGTGGGTGATGGCAGCCTCGAACAATGAGGTATCCACGCGTTGCCCCTCACCGGTCTTCATCTTGTGAGCATAGGCGGCGATGCAGCCCATCGCGCCGAGGATCCCGGCAGTCGTGTCGCTGACCGGCGCGCCGACCTTCGCCGGGCCGCGGTCGACGTCTCCTGTGATGTCCATCAGACCGGACATCCCCTGGGCGATGAGGTCGAACCCGGCGCGGTCCTTGTACGGTCCGGTGCGCCCGAAGCCGGAGATTTCGCAATAGATAAGGCCCGGATTGACTTTCTTCAGTTCCTCGTAGCCAAGGCCAAGTCTTTCCATCGTGTCGCGGCGGTAGTTCTCGATGAGCACATCCGCATCCTCGATAAGCCGCAAAAGCACCTGCTTGCCCGCCTCCGACTTCAGATCAAGCGCGATACCTCGCTTGTTGCGGTTCATCATCAGGAACGCGGCAGGTTCGCCGTTGATCTCCGGCGGAAGGAAACGGCGGGAGTCGTCACCGCCGTTGGCCTTTTCGACCTTGATGACATCGGCACCCAGGTCCGCGAGCATCAGACCGCACACGGGTCCCGCCATGATGTGCGCCAGCTCAATGACGCGCATATCCGTCAGCGGACCCTTGCGTTCCGTGCCCATAGCCTACGTTCCGCTCCAGTTTGCCTTCCGCTTGGCGAGGAACGCTTCCAGGCCTTCCCGAAAATCGTTGCTGCCGTAGCACATTGCGATGAGGTCCTTATCCTCGATCTGAGGCTGCGCCTGACCCATACGCCGGAACATTTCCTTGGTCACGCGCAGGGTGATCGGCGCAAGGGTCGCGATCTCGTCGGCCAGAGCCTTGGCGCGGTCGAACATGGTCTCCGCGTCATCATACATTTCGGTGATCAGATCGATTTCGAAGGCCTCTTCCGCCTCGACCAGGCGCGACGTCAATATCAACTCTCTGGTTCGCCCCGCACCGAGCAACGTGCACATGCGCTGCAGGCTGGCGATCGACAGACAATTGCCAAGGGTGCGGGCGATCGGAAAGCCGAAGCGGATATCCCGCGTGCCGATGCGGATGTCGCACAGGCCGGCGATGGCCGCGCCGCCGCCGGTGCACGCACCGCAGATTGCGGCAATGGTCGGCACCGGACAGGCCTCGACGTCGACCAGCACGCCGTCGACCTTGTGTTCGTATGCGAGACCGTCTTCGCCGCCCTTGAAATCCCGGAACAGGGAGATGTCCGTGCCGGCGGCGAAGGCCTTGTCTCCGGCGCCGCGGATGACGATGGCGCGCGGGCCGGTCTCGGGATCGACGCTGCGGCAGTACTCCGCCAGCCGGTCGTACATCTCGAAGGTCAGCGCGTTTCGCTTCTCGGGGCGGTTCAGCGTGACGGTCGCGACCGGACCGTCCTGCTCGATCAGGAGGACGTCTTCACTCATGGGGACGTTTTCGACCTATTTGCCCAAAAAGTCCATGGCCGCCTGCACGCCGCCCTTGTTGTGGGGCACGCCGGCGATGCCGAGGCCCATCTCGACGCCGGCCAGAGTCCCGAGCAGCGTGAGATCGTTGAAGTCTCCCAGATGCCCTATGCGGAACACCTTGCCCGCCACCTTCGTCAGTCCCGTCCCGAGCGACATATCGAACCGGTCGAGAATGGCGTTGCGCACCATGTCGGCATCGTGCCCTTCCGGCACGAGGATCGCCGTCAACGAGCTCGAATATTCTTTCGGCTCCAGACACAGCACTTCGAGGCCCCAGTGATTGACGGCAATACGGGTGGCTTCCGCGTGCCGGTCATGCCGGGCAAACACATTGTCGAGCCCTTCCTCGAACAGCATGTCTGCGGCTTCCGACAATCCGTAGAGCAGGTTCGTCGCCGGCGTGTAGGGAAAGAAACCGTTGCCGTTGGCGCTCAGCATATCGCCCCAGTCCCAGTAGGATTTCGGCAGTTGCGAGTTTTTGGAGGCCGCGAGCGCCTTGTCGCTCAGCGCATTGAATCCGAGCCCGGGCGGCAGCATCAGCCCCTTCTGCGAGCCGCCGACCGTCACGTCGACACCCCACTCGTCGTGCCGGTAGTCGATGGAGGCCAGCGAGGAGATGGTGTCGACCATATAGAGAGAGGGATGATTCGCCACGTCGATCGCCTTGCGGATTTCACCGATCCGCGAGGTGCAGCCGGTCGCCGTTTCGTTGTGGACAACGCAGACGGCCTTAATGTCGTGATCGGTGTCCTCCGCCAGCCGCGCGCCGATCGCTTCCGGGTTGGCGGCATGGCGCCAGTCGCCGGCAATGAATTCCGGTTCGAGCCCGAGCTTTTCGGCAATGCCTTTCCAGAGGGTCGCGAAATGGCCGCTCTCATACATGAGGACCTTATCGCCCGGCGACAGCGTGTTGGTCAGCGCCGCCTCCCATGCGCCCGTTCCCGAGGACGGATAGATGATCACCGGTCCGTCGCACTTGAAGATCTTCTGGCAGTCGGCCAGCACCTTCTTGCCAAGCTTGGCAAACTCGGGACCCCGGTGATCGATGGTCGGCATGTCGATGGCCCGAAGCACCCGGTCGGGCACATTTGTCGGTCCGGGAATCTGCAAAAAGTGTCGTCCGGCGGTCCGTGCCATGGTTCTGTCTCTCCTGCTCGCTCTGCCGGCCGTCAACGCGTCATGGCAACCGCATAGCCTTTTTCCGCGGAATTCGGGGCATCTCGGGGCTTGCGGCGTAACGGCCTGTTGATGTAATATTGAATTATGAATTCATTATACATGTCAAGTGCCGATGTGAATCTCGAAACGCGGCTGCGCGACGCGATTGAGGGAGACGTCCTGTTCGACGCCTTTTCGCGTGGACGATATGCCACCGATGCGTCGATCTATCAGATCATGCCGTTCGGCGTTGTCGTGCCGAAGACGGACGCGGACCTGGCCGCCATTGTCGAAATTGCCGGCGAGGAAGGTCTGGCGCTCCTGCCCCGCGGCGGCGCGACCTCGCAGAGCGGACAGACCATCGGCGAAGCGCTGGTCGTCGATTTCACGAAATATCTGCGCAACGTGCTGGCGCTCGATCCGGAGGCACGGACCTGCACCGTGCAACCGGGCATCGTGCTCGACCAGTTGAACGCGCAGCTGAAGCAGCACGGCCTGTGGTTCCCGGTGGACGTGTCGACGGCGAGCCGCGCCACCATCGGCGGCATGACCGGCAACAATTCCTGCGGCACCCGGTCGATCCGCTACGGCATCATGCGCGACAATGTCACCGCCATCGACGCCATTCTCGTCGACGGGACGCAGGCGCATTTCGGCGAGGTGCCGCGGAACCTCGACCGGCTCAACGCGCCCTCCCCGGCGCTTGAACTCATGCGCGACCTGATCACGCTCGGGCGCAAGAAGAAGAATCAGATCAACAAGGCGTTCCCCGCCGTCTCCCGCCGTGTCGGCGGCTATCTGCTGGACACCCTCGTTTCAACCCGGGAGGAACCGGTCAACCTCGCCGGCATCCTGATCGGGTCGGAGGGCACGCTGGCCGTCTCCCGCGCCATCGATCTGAAACTTGCGCCGCTGCCCAAGAACAAGGCGCTCGGCGTGTGCCATTTCCCCACCTTCCGCAAGGCGATGGAGGCGGCGCAGCACGTCGTCCAGCTCGGGCCGACGGCGGTCGAACTGGTGGACCGCACCTTGCTCGACCTGGCCCGCGACATTCCGATGTTCAAGGCAACGGTGAATCGCTTCGTGCGCGGCGAACCGGAGGCGCTGCTGTTTACCGAGTTTGCCGAAGACAACCAGGTCGAGAACCTGCGCCGCCTGAAAGAGCTGGACGAGCTCATGCGCGATCTGGGCCACAAGAACGCCGTCGTGGAAGCCGTCGGCGCGGACTTCCAGAAAGCCATCTGGGAGGTGCGCAAATCCGGGCTCAACATCATGATGAGCATGAAGTCGGACGGCAAACCCGTTTCCTTCATCGAGGATTGCGCCGTCCCGCTCGAGCATCTTGCCGACTACACCGAACGTCTGACCGAAGTGTTCGAGAGGCACGGCACCAAAGGCACCTGGTACGCGCACGCCTCCGTCGGCTGCCTGCATGTGCGGCCCGTGCTCAACCTGAAGCTCGAGAAAGACGCCGATACCATGCGCGACATCGCCGAGGAAGCCTTCGAGATGGTGCGCGAATACAAGGGCGCACATTCGGGCGAGCATGGCGACGGGCTGGTCCGGTCGGAGTTCCACGAGCCGATGTACGGCAAGAAGACCGTCGATCTGTTCGAGCAGGTGAAGGATCTGTTCGACCCGCAGGCGCGCATGAACCCGGGCAAGATCGTGCGTGCGCCGAAGATGAACGACCGCGCCCTGTTCCGTTACAAGCCCGACTACGCGGTGCCCGATCTCAAGACGGGTCTCGACTGGTCGGCCTGGACCGGCGCAGGGAACGGGTTCCAGGGCGCCATCGAGATGTGCAACAACAACGGCGCCTGCCGGAAGTTCGACGCCGGCGTCATGTGCCCCTCCTACCGCGTCACCCGTAACGAACAGGACGTGACCCGCGGCCGGGCCAACACGCTGCGGCTGGCGATTTCCGGACAGTTGGGTCCGGACGCCCTCACCTCGCCCGAAATGCACGACACCATGAAGCACTGCGTGTCGTGCAAGGCATGCCGGCGCGAATGCCCCACCGGCGTCGACATGGCGAAGATGAAGATCGAGGTGAGCCGCGCCCGCGTCGAACGCCACGGCCTCACGCTCCATGACAGGCTGGTGGCCTATCTGCCGCGCACGGCGCGGATCGCCTCGCGCCTGCCGTGGGTGTTCAACCTGCGGGATACGCTTCCCGGCCTCGCGAAGGCGATGGAAGGTGTGACCGGCTTCACGGCAAAACGCAAACTGCCCCGCTGGCGCTTCGACGCGTTCCGGGCGCGCGGGCCGTTCGGAGACGAAAAGGGACGCGACGTCGTGCTGTTCGCCGACTCGTTCAACCGGTATTTCGAGCCGGAAACGGTGCGGGCGGCGATCCGGGTTCTGACCGCCTCCGGTGCGCGCGTGCAGATCGCGGGCGGCGCTAGGCGCGCACGGCCACTCTGCTGCGGGCGCACCTACCTGACCGCCGGCCTCGTCGACCAGGCCCGCTCCGAAGCCGGGCGGTTCCTGAACGCCCTCAGGCCGCATCTGGACGCCGGGCATCCGGTGATCGGCCTTGAACCAAGCTGCCTGTTCACCCTCAAGGACGAATTCCCGTCGCTGCTGCCGGGCGAGGAGACCGAACGTCTGGCCGCGTGCGCCGTGCTGCTTGAGGAGTATCTGATGAACGAGAAGAAGGCGCGCCGCCTCTCTCTCGACCTCAAGCCGCAGACGGACCCGATCCTGCTGCACGGCCACTGCCACCAGAAGTCCTTCGCCGCCATGGACGCAGTTGTCGGCACACTGAAGCTCATTCCCGACGCGCGAGTGGAGACCGTGCAGTCGAGCTGCTGCGGCATGGCGGGCGCCTACGGCTACGGCACCGACACGTATGACATGTCCATGGCCATGGGTGAGTTGTCGCTGTTGCCGGCGGTGCGCGCAGCGGACGACAACACC
>JANQLP010000011.1 GCA_028280515.1 Hyphomicrobiales bacterium | reverse complement strand
TCTGGTGCTCAGCCAGGTATTCGTATTCACCGAGCATATGAGCGCGGGCAAGGGTTTCATCGCGCTCGCCGCCCTTATTCTGGGTCGGTGGAATCCGTTCGGTGCGTTTCTGGCCTGCATTTTCTTCGGACTTTCCGACGCGTTGCAATTGCGACTTCAGTTCAACAGTCCGGAAGTACCGTATCAGCTCTTTTCGATGGTGCCATTTGTGGCATCGTTCCTCGCGCTGGTGCTCTTCGCCGGCAAGGTGCGTCCCCCGTCAGCAATCGGGAAGAAGTATGTCAGAGGCGGAAAATAGCGGGCAATCCTCGCAGCGCATGATTGCCAATCCGGTCCCGTGGCCGGATGGTGCGAAATGCGCCTGTTGCGTGACATTCGACATGGATGCCGACAGCTTGATCCATCTCGATCATCCTGAAGATGGGCACACGCGCGTATCGGCGATCTCGATGCTGCAATACGGGCCGGACGTGGCGGTCCCGCGAATTGTCGAAACCTATCGCCGGCTCGGCATTCGGCAGACATTCTTCGTGCCGGCATGGTGCATTGAACGATATCCGGGCGCTATCGAGCTGATGCTGAAAGGCGGGCATGAAGTCGCGCATCATGGCTACTTGCACGAAAACCCAAGGCGCCAGAGCCGCGAACAACAGGCATTCTGGCTCGATCGTGCGATCGACGTCATCAAGAGAACGACCGGCGCTGCACCGAGGGGCTGGCGGGCTCCGCTTTACAATTTCTCTGATCAATCGCTCGATTTGCTTATTGATCGCGGGTTCCTCTACGACGCCTCGCTTATGGGCGACGATGTACCGTATCTTATTACGTCCGAGGCCGGGCGACTTATCGAGTTGCCTTCCCATTGGGGCCTTGATGACTGGCCGCAATATGTCCACGCCATGGACTTGGACTACATGATGCCGGTCCGTGCCCCGAGCGTGGGACTTCAGATTTTCACTGAAGAGTTCGAGGCTGCCTACCGCTATGGCGGATTATGGGTGCCGGTCCTCCACCCGTTTGCCACCGGACGCCTGTCTCGATGGGCAATCATGTCGGAGTTTCTTGAGTCCGTACTGGGCCGGGGTGATGTCTGGTTCGCACCGATGGAAGAGATCGCCGCTCACATCAATTCAGTTATTGCGTCGGGGTCATACACACCCCGCACTGTCGCCACGCCTCAATATTCAGGACCCGTCCAAGTCAATTCACCTTTCAACTCTTAAGGAACCTAAAGATGTCCACGCATGGATATGTGTCAGGCCGTCTCAATCTTCCGTTTGTCGGCATCTGCACCTTCGGCAAGTACCCCTATGTCGAAAACTGGGACGCAATCGATGCCGATGTCGCAATCATTGGCGCACCGTTTGATTTTGGAACCCAATGGCGCCCCGGGGCGCGGTTTGGTCCGCGCGCAATCCGGGAAGCGTCCACATTGTTTTCATTCGGGCACGGTGGCGCCTATGACCATGAAGACGACGTGACCTATCTGCCGTCCGACGCGGTTCGCATCGTTGATATTGGCGATGCGGACATTGTGCATACCGATACACTCAAGAGTCACCGGAACATTGAACTAGCGGTGCGCGCTGCCCTCGCCGCTGGTGCGCTTCCCGTGGTCCTTGGTGGCGATCATTCGATAAACATCCCGTGTATCGAAGCTGTCGACGACCAGGGCCCGATACATCTCGTTCAGGTGGATGCGCATCTCGATTTCGTTGATGAACGGCATGGTGTCACCCGCGGTCATGGCAACCCGATGCGCCGCGCGGCGGAGAAGACGTATGTTTCCGGTCTTACCCAAATCGGCATTCGCAATGTGTCATCGACCGCCCGCGAAGGGTACGAAGATGCACGCAGAATGGGGTCCGATATCATTTCGGTGCGGCGGTTCCGCGAGATCGGCGTCGCCTCTGTTCTCGACCGCATTCCGAAAGGCAAACGCTACTATCTCACCGTCGATATTGATGGTTTCGACCCCTCCATCGCTCCGGGCACCGGCACGCCAAGCCATGGCGGTTTCCTCTATTACGAGGTCCTTGAACTGATCGATGGCCTCGCCAAGCGCGGCGAAATCGTCGGTGTCGATCTTGTCGAAGTTGCGCCGGACTATGATCCGACCGGCACGACGGCAATCCTGGCGGCTCAGTTGCTGATGAACACGATCGGCCGCGTGCTGCACTGCAGGCAGACATCTGGGTGAGCGGACAAGCAACCTCGCCAGGCCATTGAGTCGCTATGCGATGCGGCGATACAACCTATTGGTGCCCAGGAGAGGACTCGAACCTCCACGACCTTGCGGCCACTGGCACCTGAAGCCAGCGCGTCTACCAATTCCGCCACCTGGGCTTGGCCACAGAGATAAGGGCCCGGTTTTGTCCTTGTCAACGCCGGGAGTGGCGCCGCACTTCGGGAAGCTCGATAAAAGGCAGCGGTGCCTGCCCAAGCCCTCGGAACGGCCATTGGGCGGCGGCGCCGCTCGCGGGAACTGGTTGGGAACCGGGAAGCGGTCATCTCAGATGACCGGTGCATGGTGACCCCTCTGCGGCGCGGCCCAACGCGGCAGCGAGAACCAAAGTGCGGTGACCGGAGACCATTAGCCGCGTGCGCCGAGCCTTGGGAGCGGCGATCTCGGTGCGCCGTTGCGTAGCAATCCCACAGCGAGAGCGGCCATTCGCCCCCTGTACAGCGTCGGGGTGATCTTGTATGTCGCCTGCACCGCGCCAATGCGGAACCGGTACCGAATGGACGCGGTTATCCCGGCGCCCCATAATTCAGAGTGGCGGCCATGACCGCGATCTCCAATTCCGACATGCTCATTACGATCTTCGGCGCGTCCGGCTTTCTCGGCCGGCATGTCGTGCGTGCGCTCGC
>JANQLP010000213.1 GCA_028280515.1 Hyphomicrobiales bacterium | reverse complement strand
CTATACCTTAAAGTGTTAGAGCATCTTTATGCGTTCGGATTTCGCGACGAAACGCGTCAATCTGAACGCATGATGCTCTAGGGGCACACGTAGACCCTTCCGCGCGGTCCGGCGGTTCGCCATGCGCGTCGCCGAATTGGTCCTGCTATGCGATGGCCTTCATCACGCGCTCGGCGAGGCCGTCGAACGCGGTACGCTCGATCCAGCGCGACACCACCACCAGATCGAGCGTCGGGTCGATCCAGATGACGTTGCGCCCGTGGCCAAGTGCGAAATAGCTCGTCTCCGGCGCCGCGGCGCAGTAGGCGCGGTCGGCGTTCAGCCACCAGAGATACCCGTAGAGCGGAAAAACCCCGCTGGGCGCCGTGCTGGCGTCAATCCAGCGTTCGGAAATGAGCTGTTCATCGCCCCAACGACCGCGCCGGGACATGAGCAGTCCGGTCCGGGCCTGATCGCGACTTGAGATGAACAGGCCGCCGCCCCAGTGGGCGCCGCCGGAGACTGACTGCATGCGGTGGCCGTCGATCTCGACCCAGGAGGTCTCGTATCCCTCCCAATGCCAGTCGTCCGAAGCGCCGATCGGCTCCATGATCCGGGTGCGCAGAACGTCGGGCAAGGGCTTGCGGAACACCATCAGCAGCGCATAGGCCAGCACGTTCACGCGGATATCGTTGTACTCCCAGAAAGCGCCCGGCGGTTGCAGGTCGCGGTGCGTGCCCTTCTTGACCGTCCCGTCGCCGAGCCCGTCCAGCTGCCGGTTGCGGTCGATGCGGTCCGCCTTCCCCCACAGCGTGCCTTCCCATTCGCTCGACTGGGTGAGCAGATGCGCCCAGGTGATGTCGCGGTTCTGCGCGCTGTCGAACGTGCCGTCCTGCACCAGCTCGCGTACCGGCGCGTTCACGTCCGGGATGAGCCCGTCGTCGACGGCAAGTCCGGCGCACAGACTGAGGTAGCTCTTGGTGACCGAAAAGGTGATATCGGGCGCGGTCGTGGGTCCCCACTCCGCGGCGATCCGACCGTCCTTCACGACCAGACCCGACGGGTCGCCGCGCGGTTCAGTGGGCCCGATCACATCGCCGTCCGGCGGCGGCTCATCGAAGTGTCCGGCCTTGAGCGCCCGGGCGATATCGCGGTCCATGGCGGACTCGTTTTCCCGGGCGTATGTGGAGACGTCTTTCAACGCTTCAGCGTCGAGGCCCGCATCTCCCGGTGACACCGTCTCCCAGTTTTCCCCCTTTGGGGGCACGTACTGGCTCATGGAAAAAACCTCCGATGTGTGTGCGAATTGCGGCTGGCGCGCGCCGTGAGAACAGGCTGGCGCGGTGGCCCGGGTGTGGCGCCTTGAACCGGCAGGACTGCCGCGTCACAGTGGTATATGGTGTGCCAACAACCATGTCACGCGTTCAATATGCCGGATCGGCGGAACGAAAGGTCCAGAGATGACAGAGTTGAAGCCCGGCCTGAGCGGTCGTGCCGAGTTGATCGTCGCCGAACCGCATACGGCCGCGAGCGTCGGCAGCGGGCGGGTCGGCGTGCTGGCGACGCCGGTCATGATCAATCTTATCGAGGCCGCGGCGCTGGACGCAATCGAGGCGCATCTGCCGGAGGGGCACCAGAGCCTCGGGACCCGCCTCGATGTGTCCCACACTGCAGCGACGCCCGTCGGCATGCGCGTTCGGGCGACGGCGGAGCTGGCGCGCATCGAGGGCCGGGTTCTGCATTTCAAGGTGCGCGCCGAGGACGAGGTGGAGGAAATCGGCGCCGGCACCCATGAGCGTATCGTCGTCAATGTGGAGAAGTTCGCCAGACGCGTGGCCCGGAAGACCGAGGGAAAGTAGTGCTGCGATTTGTGCGCCGTGCGGTCGGGCTGTCTTGTTTATGACTGCGACTTTGGTCTAATCTCCTGCAAAAAAGGGAGGTGCATGCAAAATGCCATCGAATTCATCCGACCGTATCGAAGTCTCCAAACTGACGCCCCACATCGGCGCCAGGGTCACCGGCGTCAATCTGGCGGAACCGCTCGATGACGCCACGTTCGAGACCCTGCAAAGGGCGCTGTTCGATAATCTTGTGCTGCATATTCCGGGTCAGGACCTGCCGCCTGGGGAGCAGGTCAAGTTCACCGAGCGCTTCGGGGCGGTCGAGCCGCACCCGCTCGGGGCACGCAAGGGCCATCCGGAGTTCGACAACCTTCTGGTGCTTGAGAACAATCCGAAAAAGCGCGGGGCGCGCAACGACTTCTGGCATTCCGACATCTCCTGCGCGCCAACGCCGCCTGCGCTTACGGTGCTCCATGCCATCACCGTTCCAGAAGGCAAGGGCGATACGCTGATCTGCAACATGTACCGGGCCTTCGAGGAGCTGCCCGACGATATAAAGGCCAAGGTCGACGGGCTGACGGCCGAGCATTCGGGCGATGCCATCCGCCGCCGGAACGAGGCCGACAACACCGACGGCACCAGGAACATCGATGTGCCCCCGGCGGAAATCCACCCGGTCGTGCGCCGTCATCCGGAAACCGGACGCCGTGCCCTGTTCACGAACCGGTTCTTTACGACGAAGTTCACCGGTATGACGGAAGAGGAAAGCGAGCCGCTGCTGGAACTGATCGAGAAACGGGCAACCGAGGATGACAACGTCTACCGCCATCAATGGCAGCCGGGCGATATCCTGATCTGGGACAATCGCTGCACCATGCACTACGCGGTGTACGACTACGATCCGGCGGAGCCGCGCCGCATGCACCGCACGACTTCCGCGGGGGAGCGGCCGGCGGCGTAAGCGCCTTCAGCTTTCGAGAACCCGCCGGGCGATTACGTGGGCCTGGATTTCCGCCGCGCCCTCGAAGATGGACAGAATGCGCGCGTCGCACAGGACGCGGCTGACCGGATATTCGAGCGCGAAACCGTTCCCGCCGTGGATTTGCAGGGCGTTGTCGGCTGCGGCCCACGCCACCCGCGCGGCGAGAAGCTTGGCCATGCCCGCCTCGAGGTCGCAGCGGTGCCCCAGGTCCTTTTCGCGCGCGGCATAATAGGTGAGCTGCCGCGCGATCATGATCTCCACCGCCATCATCACCAGCTTGTCCGCGACCCGCGGAAAGGCGATGAGCGGTTTTCCGAATTGCTGGCGTTCCTGCGCGTACCGCAGTCCGAGGTCCAGTGCGCTCTGCGCCACGCCGATGGCACGTGCCGCGGTCTGTATGCGGGCGGCTTCGAACGTCTCCATGAGCTGCTTGAAGCCTTGGCCCTCCTGTGCGCCGAGCAAGGCATCGGCCGGCACCTCGAAGCCGTCAAACGAGACGTCATATTCCTTCATGCCGCGATAACCGAGAACCTCGATCTCCCCGCCTGAAATGTTCTCGGCCGGGAAGGGGTTCGCGTCGCCGCCGCGCGGCTTCTCGATGACGAACATCGACAGGCCCCGATAGCCTTTCTCATCCGGGTTGGTGCGCGCCATGACCGTCATGAGGTCGGCGCGCGCGGCGTGGGTGATCCACGTCTTCTGACCGGTGATCCGGTAGATATCGCCGTCGCGCTCGGCCCGTGTCCTGATCGACGCGAGATCGGACCCGACATTGGGCTCCGTGAAGACGGCGGTCGGGATGATCTCTCCGCTGGCAAGGCCCGGCAGCCACTTTTCCTTCTGCCCGGGTGTGCCGGCGGCCAGAATGAGTTCGGCGGCGATCTCGGAGCGTGTGCCGAGCGACCCGACGCCGATGTAACCGCGCGAAAGCTCTTCGGACACGACGCACATACTCTCCTTGCCGAGGCCGAGACCGCCATGCTCTTCCGGAATCGTCAGCCCGAATACACCGAGCGCGGACATCTTCTCGATGACCTCAAGCGGTACGTACTCGTTGGCGAGGTGCCATTCGTGGGCATGAGGTGCGACCTCGCTTTCGGAGAAGCGCCGCATTTCCTCACGCATCGCCTCATAGGTTTCCTCAAGTCCGGTGTCGCCATAGGTCGGTGACCCTTCCGCGCGCGACAGCAAGGCCGCGACGGCGGCGCGCACCTGGGGCGTATTGCCGTGCGCAAGCAAGGTGCGGACAGCCTCGTTCTGGCGGAATGCGTTCAGCGCGTCGGTGGAGACGCCAAGGCTCTCCGGGCGCGTCACCTCGCCCTGGCTCATGGGAATGCCGCCGGAAAGCTGGGCAAGATACTCGGCAAGCGCAATCTGGGTCAGGAAGGCCTCGAGCTCGCCGAAGCGTCCCTCGTCACTCATTCGCGCGGCGTAGGCCGCCATCTGGGCGAGCGCTTCGACATAGGCGGCGGTCCACGCCAGGCCATGGGCGGCATGCTGCTCGCGCTCAAGAAGTTCTCCGGACAGCTTGTCGCCGGCGATGACCAGATCGCCGACCGAACCGCGTGCCGCCTCTAGCAGGCCGCGTGCGGCGACAACGGCTGCGTCGCTGACGGCCTTCAGGTCCGGCAAGGACTTTGCCGTGGCCGGCGCGCTCTCGTCGATTGCAATGGACATTTCAGATGCCTCACGCGGCGGTGGGCCCTTCGGCGATCACATCGTCGAGGGTGCGCAATCCGGTGCACGGCGCGTTCACGAGCACCGCCATATTGCCCGGTGCGTGCTCGTTGTTCCACATGCGCGTGTGCGCCTTGGGAATCTGCGCCCAGGGAAAGACCTCCGACATGCAGGGGTCGATGCGCCGCTCGATCACCAGCCGGTTGGCCTGGCTGGCCTGCTTCAGGTGCGCGAAATGGGAGCCCTGAATACGCTTCTGGTGCATCCACACGTACCGCGCGTCCATGGTGATCTTGTATCCGGTCGTCCCCGCGCAGAACACGACCATTCCGCCGCGCCGCACGACGAATGTCGAGACCGGGAACGTCGCTTCGCCCGGGTGTTCGAAGACGAAGTCGACATTGTTGCCCTTGCCGGTGATATCCCAGATCGCCTTGCCGAATTTGCGCGCGCCGGCGAACCAGGCGGCATATTCGTCGGATCCGACCTGGGGAAGCTCGCCCCAGCAATCGAATTCCTTGCGGTTGATGATGCCCTTGGCGCCGAGCGAAAGCACGAAATCGCGCTTGTCGTCGTCGGAGATCACGCCGATGGCGTTGGCACCGGCGGTGGCGCAGATCTGGATCGCCATCGAGCCGAGACCGCCGGACGCGCCCCAGACGAGCACATTGTGTCCGGGCCGCAGAATGTGCGGGCGGTGGCCGAACAGCATGCGCCAGGCCGTTGCGAGTGTGAGCGTGTAGCATGCGCTCTCCTCCCACGTCAGGTGCTGCGGGCGCGGCATGAGCTGTTGTGCCTGAACGCGCGTGAATTGGGCGAATGATCCGTCGGGGGTCTCGTAACCCCAGATGCGCTGGGTCAGCGAGAGCATCGGATCGCCGCCGTTGCATTCCTCGTCGTCGCCATCGTCCTGGTTGCAATGGATCACGACTTCGTCGCCGACCTTCCAGTTCTTAACCTTGGAACCGACGGCCCAGACGATTCCCGACGCGTCCGATCCGGCGATGTGGAAATCGCCCTTGTGCACGTCGAAGGTGGAGATCGGCTGACCGAGGGCTGCCCAGACGCCGTTGTAGTTGACGCCGGCGGCCATGACGAGGACCAGCACGTCATGGCTGTCCAGTTCCCATGTGGGCACGACTTCAAGCTGCATGGCGTCTTCCGGCGGACCGTGACGGTCGCGGCGGATCGCCCACGCATGCATGTTCTTCGGGACATGTCCGAGCGGCGGAATCTCGCCGATGTCGTACAGGTCCTTGTACTCACCTTCCGGTTCCGGCACTTCGGCCAGCGCTGGTTCGCTCATGGCTCACTCTCCCCCTGCTGGGCGTCCGGCCAAGCGGGAGCACCCATCGCAATCAATTTATTGCAGTGCAGAACAATTCTTGTGCAAAATATGTCGCATTGCAATAAACTTTTGCAGTGCAAAAAGATTGGGCATCTCGACATGCCCCGACGGAGATCAGGCATGAACGCAGAGAAATCGAGGACCGGACAGTGTTTGTGCGGGAAAGTGAAGATACGGCTGGTCGGTGAGGTACACGATGCGGGCGTGTGTCATTGCAGCATGTGCCAGCGCTGGTGCGGCGGGCCGGCTTTTGGGCTGGGCGGCGATTATGACGTCGAGATCGATGGAGAGGACGCTATCGTTTACTACCGCTCGTCGGAGTGGGCAGAGCGCGGCTTCTGCGGCACCTGCGGGACCAACCTGTTTTACCGTCTGGTGGAGTCGGGCAAGCTGATGGCGCACACCGGAACCCTCGACGATCAGTCCGGTCTGACCTTCAAGAGCCAGATTTTCATCGACGAGAAGCCGGACTGGTACGCCTTTGCCAACGAAACCGAGAATATGACCGGCGCGGAAGTCTTCGCCATGTATGCCCCGAAAGAGGGAGATCAGGGCTGAGGCCTGCAGGGAGCAGCCGGAATTCGGCGAAAAATCCCTATGGACAAAGCCTTAGCAACGGTTGTCACAGGAAGGACGTATGCCCCATAGTCTGCTGAGTTCCGGTCGGAGCTGCCGAGGCCGGGCGGGGAAGTGCGCGCGTAGACAACCGATCGGCGGTTCACGTTGCTGGGGAGAGACTTCATGGGCATTGAATCACTTATTGTCCTGCTGATCGTCGGTCTGATTGCCGGTTGGCTTGCCGGTCAGATCATGAAAGGCGCGGGCTTCGGTCTGGTCGGGAACATCATCGTCGGCATTGTCGGCGCGTTCATCGGCACGTTTGTGCTCGGCGCACTCGGCGTGTCGCTCGGCGGCGGCATCATCGGCGCGATCATATCCGCTGTTATCGGCGCGGTGATCCTGTTGTTTATCGTCGGACTGGTCAAACGCTGACCTCTGTTACGCGCTGCGTCTCTCCTGCGTTGGTTTTGCAGGAGGGACGCGCACAAATTCAGGCAGAGTTGCCTGTCCACTCATTTTCAGTCTGCACCGTCGCCACCACCATCGCCGCCTTCGCCGTCGCCTTCGATTGGTGCTGGGACCAACCTTAGGGACGGGCACGAGGCGCCACATCGCCAATATCGGTTAGGGGTGAGGTGTTCAGGAGTGGAGACCATCGGCTGACAAGCGTGCAGGCAATCGCGCCAAAATTCTCCGCAGACTCTTGCTTCACCGCGTTGCTGCACAGCAACAATTCCTGCCGGTTTATGTTGCACTGCAGCTAATTTCCCGGTTTTATGGAAAGTACTGAGGAGAGGGGCAGTTCTCGAGCGGGAGGGTTTGAGATGGCTCAGGGCGAAAATCAACGGGATCGTCCGTGGTTGATCCGCACCTATTCCGGCCATTCCACGGCTGAGGCGTCGAACGCGCTCTACCGCAAGAACCTCTCTGCCGGGCAGACGGGCCTTTCCGTAGCCTTCGACCTCCCGACACAGACCGGATACGATTCCGATCACATCCTGGCACGCGGCGAGGTGGGCAAGGTCGGCGTGCCGATCTCGCATGTGGGTGACATGCGCACTCTGTTCGATGGCATTCCGCTCGAACAGATGAACACCTCCATGACGATCAATGCCACCGCCCCGTGGCTGCTGGCGCTCTACATCGCGGTCGCCGAAGAACAGGGCGCGGATGTGACCAAGCTGACGGGAACCGTCCAGAACGATTTGATCAAGGAATATCTCTCGCGCGGCACCTACGTGTTCCCGCCCGAGCCGTCGCTCAGGCTGATCAAGGACGTGATCTGCTACACCTACACACAGGTTCCCAAATGGAACCCGACCAATGTGTGCTCCTATCACCTGCAGGAAGCCGGCGCGACGCCGGTGCAGGAGCTCTCCTATGCGCTTGCGACGGCGATGGCCGTGCTTGACACCGTTCGGGCCTCCGGCGAGGTGCCGGATGCCGAGTTTCCCAGGGTCGTGGGGCGCATTTCGTTTTTCGTGAATGCCGGCCTGCGCTTCGTCACCGAAATGTGCAAGATGCGCGCTTTCTGCGAACTTTGGGACGAGATCTGCCGGACGCGCTACGGCGTCGAGGAGCCCAAGCTTCGGCGTTTCCGCTACGGCGTTCAGGTGAATTCGCTGGGGCTGACCGAGCAGCAGCCGGAAAACAACGTCTACCGCATCCTGCTGGAAATGCTCGCCGTGGTGCTCTCGAAGAATGCCCGCGCCCGCGCCGTGCAGCTGCCGGCGTGGAACGAGGCGCTTGGTCTGCCGCGCCCGTGGGACCAGCAATGGTCGATCCGGATGCAGCAGATCGTGGCCTACGAAACGGACCTGCTCGAATATGGCGACATCTTCGACGGTTCGACCGAGATCGAGGCAAAGGTCAAGGCGCTCAAAAAGGAAGCGCGTGCCGAAATCGCCCGCATCGAGGAAATGGGCGGCGCGGTTGCGGCGATCGACTACATGAAATCCGAGCTGGTGAAGGCCAATACCGAGCGGGTGAAAACGATCGAGTCGGGCGAACAGGTGGTCGTCGGCGTCAACAAATGGACCGAGAGCGAGCCCTCGCCGCTGGCAGGTGAAGCCGGCGGCATCGTTACCGTGCCGGAAACGGTCGAGATGGAGCAGATCGCGCGCCTGAAGGAATGGCGTCTTGCGCGCGACGACAGGGCCGCCCGCGCCGCGCTCGATGCACTGGAGGCGGCGGCCCGCGAGGACCGCAACGTCATGGAAGCCTCGATCGCGTGCGCCAAGGCGGGTGTCACCACCGGCGAATGGGGCGAGACGCTCAGGGATGTCTTCGGCGAGTACCGCGCACCGACGGGGGTGACAGAACGGCCGTGCGCAGATGAGCCAAGCCTCAATGATCTGCGCGCCCGCGTGGCGGCGGCATCGGGCACGCTCGGGCGTACGCTGACTTTCGTCGTCGGCAAGCCTGGCCTTGATGGCCACTCAAACGGCGCGGAACAGATTGCGGTGCGCGCCCGCGACATCGGTATGGACGTGGTCTATGAGGGCATCCGTCTGACGCCGGAAGAGATCGTCGACGCGGCCGAGGCGCAGAAGGCCCACGTCGTCGGCCTGTCCATTCTGTCGGGCTCGCACGTGCCGCTCGTGCGCGACGTCATGGCGCTGCTGCGCGAGCGCGGCATGGACGACGTGCCGGTGATCGTCGGCGGCATCATTCCCGAAGCGGACGAGAACATCCTTCGGCAGGTTGGCGTGAGCCGCATCTATACGCCGAAGGATTTTCAGCTCAACGCCATCATGGGCGATATCGTCGAACTGGCCGGTGCCAGTGCCAATCCGCCGGTATAGCTCCGCCAGGCGCGGGCACGCGACAAAATATCTTCCGCCACGATTGCAGCCTTTGATTGAAAATGTGCAAGGATCGACCACAACGGGAGGTTGATTCGCCATGAGTGTCACGGTCGCTCACGTCATGACCAGCAAGGTCGTATTCGCTGCGCCGGGCCACACGGTGGATCACGTGCGCGAGCTCATGGCGTCGAAGCGGATTCACGCGCTGCCGGTGGCGGATTTGAACTCGAAGCTCCTCGGCATCGTTACCAGCGGCGATGTCGCGCGCCGCATCGACGGAACGCGCGAAGTGCGCGAGGTGATGAATGACACGGTCTGCATCGTCCGCGCCACGGCCCCGGTGAGCGAAGCGGCGGTCCGCATGCGCAAGAACCGCGTCCACCACCTCGTTGTCACCGACAATGGCAGGGCCATCGGCATCGTCAGCGCGTTCGACCTCCTCAGCGTCCTCGCGAACGCCGCAAAGAAGGTACCGGAGGCACGCCCGCCAGACCGCTAGAGCATCATGCGTTCAGATTGACGCGTTTCGTCGCGAAATCTGAACGCATAAAGATGCTCTAACACTTGAAGATATAGAGCAAATTTATCCGATCAGGTTGAAACAGGGTGAGTCAACCTAATCGGATTTTGCTCTAGGCCACGGACCTGAACTCGTCCCGCATCGCCAAGACGGACAGGCAGGCTTCAGCCGCTTCGCGGCCCTTGACCTTGAAATGCGTCCGAAAGAAGCGTTTGTGCTCCGCGCTTTCGTGGAAGTGATGCGGCGTGAGCACCATAGACAACACGGGAATATGGGTTTCCATCTGCACCTGCATCAGCGCGTTGACGACCGTCTCGGCGACGAATTCATGGCGGTATATGCCGCCGTCGACGACGAACGCGCAGGCAACGACCGCGTCGTATCGTGCCGCACGGGCCAGCATGCGGGCCTGCAGCGGGATTTCGAAGGCGCCGGGCACATCGAAAACGTCGACGTGGCTTGCCCGGTTCGTTCGCTTGCCAAGCTCGGCGATGAAGGCCTTGCATGCTTCATCGACGATATCTGCATGCCAGCGGGCCTGCACGAACGCGACCCGCGTGCTTTCAATTGTATTTTGGGAGCTCTGATTCATGTCGGTTCTCCTTAAGCCAGAGACAAGAATCAGGGCGTACGAAACGACACGTTCCGCGCAGGTGCGCAGGCCGTGCCAACTTCGCTCTCTTCCATCCGGACTGTAACCGTCGGCTTCGGATTCTCACCGAATCTGCTGACCCCTTCGAGTATGAACCTCGAAGGGCGCTCGCGGGCTTGGGCACCTGGTGCCTTCACCGCCGGTGGGGACTTTCACCCCGCCCCGAGAACGTGCCCCGCCTGATGGCGGGACGCACTCTTATATCTCTTGGGTCAGGGGCTGTCGATTCGTGTGAAACAGAGTTGAGTAAAACGGTCCCGGCATCAGTTGCTGCCGCGGCGGCCCGGAATGTCCACGGGCAGATACTCGACGCCGGAGCGCTGAACCGGGGACGGGTAGAGTTTCATCAACTCGAGCGCTTCCTGCGGCATGCCGACCACGACCGGCAGCCCGATGGATTTCGCTTCTTCCGCGGTCAGGGCGTAGTCGTGGGTCCAGTGGCCGCCTGCGAGCTTCTCCGCCAGTTTCTCCGCGTCCTTCTTGTCCACGCGCGGCGCCATGAGCTCGACTGCGCCGTGCTTGACCTGCGCCAACGCCTTTTCGCTCACATCGGCCAGGACCAGCGTCAGGTCGAACACCTTGTCCACCGGCTTGGCGTTGCGGGCGGCCACAATGCTCGCGGCCGGCAGCCCCACCAGTTGCGGGTCGATGGGGCCGAGCACCGAAAACTCGCCGAGCACAATCTCGTCGGCGGCCAGTGCGATAAGCGTGCCGCCGGACATGGCGAACACCGGCACCAGAACGGTGACCTTCGCCGGATGCGCTTCGACCGCGCGGGCAATCTGCATCGCGGCCAGCACGAGCCCGCCCGGGGTGTGGACGACCAGATCGATGGGGACGTCCTTGGGCGTGTCCTTGATTGCCGCGATGATCGTCTGCGCGTCTTCCATGTCGATGTGACGCGCTACGGCAAAGCCGAACAGGCTGCGCTTTTCCTGCCTGTGGATCATGGTGATGACGCGGGTGCCGCGCGACTTCTCCAACCGGCGTATCGCATCGGCGCGGCGCATGGCGAGGATCCGCGTCATGATGAGCGGCTGCAGCACCATCAGGATGATGAAGATCCAGAAAATCGTGGAAAAATCGAACTTCATGACGGGATCGAAAGGCAGGTTCCGGATTTTGCTGGCCGCATCATGTCGCAACACGCTGCGCTGAACAAGTTTTGCGATGAGCTAAAGGACGGTTTCGATTTCGTCGAACAGCGCGTCAATCTCGGCCGGGGCATTGTAGACATGCGGGGAGACGCGCATCAGAACCGCGCCATGCGCCGGGGCGGTCCGAAGCGGCTCATCGGACGGGGATGGAAGTTTCACCAGAATGTCCCTTTCGGCGAGGCGCCGCGATACACGCTCCATCGCCTCGCCAGGCAGGAGGAAACTGGTGATGCCGGATTGCGGTTCCGGCGGGCTGGCAAGTTCAAGACCCGCCTTTCCCACGCGGCTCCGCACATGGCGGGCGTGTGCGTGTATGGTCTCGTGGACCGACGAGATGCCGTGCGCGTTAACGACATCGATCGCCGCGCCAAGGGCCAGACGTAAGGGCACGACGAAATCGAACGATTCAAATCGGCGGACATCCGGCGTTTCGCTTCCAACCGGATGTGCCGACGCGTCGAGAACCGGAACGGGATCCATCCGTTCCAGCGCCGACGGCCGAACGTAAAGAAGCGCCGTTCCGCGTGCGCTGCGCAGCCATTTGCGTGCGGTCGCGGCGAAGACGTCGCAACCGATCTCGCTGACATCGACAGGGAGTTGCCCGAGCGCCTGGGCGCCATCGACGATGAAAAAGCAGTTGGCGGGCCGGGGAAGGGCGCCGATCTCCTCGACCGGCAATCGCCTGCCGCGCAGGCTGGACACCATGGGCATGCTGATGGCCGCAACGTCATCTTCGAGCGATGCCCTGACCGCGGCGACGTCGATCTCGCCATCGGGCGTGGCCGCCATCACTTCAAGCCGCATGCCGAGGGGCGTGCCAATGCGCACAAGCGTCTGTGCGCACTCGCCCCATTCGTCAGGCGTCACGAGAATACGGCGGCCCTTGAGCGGCAGTGCGGCGACAGCCGCCGACCACCCGGTCATGGTCGTCTGGGCAAACGCGACGTCGCCCGCTGGCGCACCGATGAGGTCAGCCGCCTTCGTCCGGACGGACGCGATCTCCTGCTCCACCTCCCGTGCTGAGCGCACAGGCCCGACCTCCGCTTCGCGTTGCAGATAGGCGAGGATACGGCGTCGCACGCTCTCGTCCGGCAATCCATGGCTCGCGGCGTTCAGGTAGATCGTGTCGGGGGGCATGGAACGCGTCCTGTTGCAATTGCCGGGTGAAACGTCTTTGTTGCGACCCAACACCACGGGCGCAGCCGCGCGTCAAGCAAATCGGGGGTCAGAGATGAAACTGGTGAGTTACCGGCAGGGTGTGGGCTCGGGATACGCCGTCGTCGCAACCGGGGGCGACGGGCCTGCCGAGAACGCGACCGCGATTCCCGTCGCCGATGATTTTGCCGCGCACTATCCGAGCATTCGTGCGGTTCTCGAAGGTAATGCGCTGGCGGACCTTGCGGACTGGGCGGATGGGCGCCACGCGACCCTCAGTCTGTCTGATGTCCGCTTTCTGCCGCCCCTCCACGATGCGGAGAAAGTGATCTGCATCGGCGTCAACTATCCCAAACGCCATCCGGTTCACGGCGAGATGCCGCCGCCGGAGGACGTCTCCATGTTCCTGAAGGCCGAGGGCAGTCTGGTCGGGCATCTGGAAAAACTCGAATATCCGCCGGAAGGTCCACGCGACAGCTTCGACTATGAGGGCGAACTCGTTCTCGTTATCGGCAAGGAGGGCCGTCACATTCCCAAGGACAAGGCCTTCGACCACATCGCCGGCTACACCGTCATGGACGATGGCTCCGTGCGTGGCTGGCAAAAACACTCCGTCACGGCCGGCAAGAACTTCGTCGCATCTGGAGCGTGCGGCCCATGGATGGTGACGGCTGACGAGATCGACGATCCCTTTGCCATTGAACTCCACACGCGTCTCAACGGCGAGGTGGTTCAGAACACCACGGTCGCGTCGATGATCTTCGACATTCCGACGCTCGTGAATTACGCCTCGACGGTCATGCACCTCAAACCCGGCGATATCGTATCGACCGGTTCTCCGGAAGGCTCGGGCGGTTCGCGCCAGCCGCAACGGTTTCTCGTGCCCGGCGATGAACTGGAGATCACCTGGTCGGGGATTGGCACACTGAGGAACACGGTGGCAGCCTAGCCGACCGGACCTGCGCCATGCGCCCGGACATCGGCACACTTGCCCATCCGTGCCCGGTGATCTAACCCAAGCCCATGTACGACGTTATCCTCATCGTTGCGCCGGTGTTCGGCCTGATTGTGCTCGGCTTTCTGCTGTCTCGTCAGGCGATCATGAGCGAGGAAGCCGGAAACGGCCTGGCGGAATTTGTGTTCATCGTTGCCGTCCCGGCGCTTCTTTTCCGCATGATGGTGACGGCGGACATGCCTGAAGGCGCATCGCCGCTCGCCATGTGGGGGAGTTTTTATCTCGCCGCTGCGCTTCTGTGGTTTGTGGCGACGCTGGCCGCGCGCTTCCTTTTGCGCCGTTCGGCACGGGACGGTGCGGCGATCGCCATGGGGTCGACCTTCGGCAACGTCGTCATGCTGGGCATTCCGCTGGCGCTCGACCGCTTCGGTCCGGAAGCCGCGACCCCGATTGCGATCATCATCTCGATCAGTTCGCCGCTTTTCTGGTCGGCGGCGACCTTTCATGTCGAACTTGTCACGGAGCGCGAGGAAGTCACATGGGCGCGCCAGGCCAGGGAGCTTGTCCTGAGCCTGATCAAGAACCCGCTGATCCTCAGCCTCGTCGCGGGTCTTGCGTGGCGTGCGACCGGCCTCGGCCTTCATCCGATACCGGACAAGATGATCTCGCTGCTCGGCCAAGCGGCCATTCCCGCATCGCTGGTGGCGTTGGGACTCGGCCTTACCGCGTTCCGGCTGCAGGGCCAGATTCTCACCGTTGCCGTGATCTGCATGCTTTCTCTGGCCGTTTTCCCGGCGCTCGTGTGGGTTATGGCGTTTCACGTCTTCACGCTGCCGCCCGTATGGGCCGGCGTGGCCGTGCTCTTCGCCGCCTGTCCGCCAGGCGCCAACGCGTTCCTGTTCGCAAGCCGCTACGACGCGGCGAAGGGGTCCATATCCGCTGCCGTCGCTCTCGGCACGGTCCTGTCCATCGTCTCCGTTACGATCCTGCTGATCCTGCTCAGCAAGCAGATCCCGCCGGTCTAGATTCCCGGTCGAGACAGCGCCGAACGGTTTTGCTCAGGACCATCGGCCTGTAACAGACGTTGCTTGCAGTGGCTCGGCATTCTGTGCCATTCAACGCTGTCCCTCACAACGGTTTCATCATGTACGACTATACGATTGTTGGCGGCGGAATACTGGGGCTTGCCAGTGCATACCGCCTGCTTCAGGAGCGCCCGGGCGCCAGCCTCGTGGTTCTGGAAAAGGAGCCCGGCCTTGCGCGGCACCAGACCGGACACAATTCCGGTGTCATCCATGCCGGTGTCTATTATCAGCCTGGAAGCCTGAAAGCGCGGCTGTGCAAGGAGGGGGCCGAACGTACGATCCGGTTCTGCGAGGATCGCGGCATCCCTTACGAGCGATGCGGCAAGCTGATCGTCGCGACCGATGCGGACGAGGTGGAACGGCTCAAGGGCCTGGAGGAGCGCGTCATCGCCAACGGGCTCGACTATGAACGGATCTCCGCTGACCGCATGAAAGAGATCGAACCCAATGTGGCGGGTATGGCCGCGCTGCTCGTACACGCAACCGGCATCGTCGACTACAGCCAGATCTGCGAGAAGTTTGCCGAGGACGTTCGTTCCGCCGGCGGGGAAATCCGGACAGGCCAGACGGTCACGGGGATCGTCGAGCGCGACTCGGAAATCACGGTCGAGACAACGTCGGATACCTTCACGGCACGCACGCTCGTCGTCTGCGCCGGCCTGCAGGGAGACCGGCTCGCCATGATGTCCGGGATCGACATCGATTTCCGGGTGCTGCCGTTCCGCGGCGAGTATTACGAGGTCAATCGCCAGCGTGCGAATCTCGTGAAACGGCTGATCTATCCCGTCCCCGATCCAAGCCTGCCTTTTCTCGGCGTTCACCTGACCCGGCATATCGACGGTTCGCTGAGTGTGGGACCGAACGCGGTGCTGTCGTTCGGGCGCGAGACCTATTCCGGCAACTATCCGGTTCCCCAGGACATGGCGGACATGATGCGCTTTCCCGGCTTCTACAAGCTGATGGCGCGCTTTGCGGCCGCTGGCCTGTACGAACTGCGCGGTTCGATTTCAAAGAGCGTCTATCTCGAGCGCTGCCGGAAATACTGCCCCGCGCTCACACTGAACGATCTGGAGCCGAAGGAACCCGGCATTCGCGCGCAGACCGTTTCGGCCGACGGGAATCTCGTCGACGATTTCCTGTTCCTGGAAACGGCACGCAGCCTGCATGTGTGCAACGCCCCCTCGCCGGCGGCCACGTCGGCCTTGCCGATTGCCGATGAAATCGTCTCGAGAGCACTGAGGAAGGCGAACTAGCCTTGACCTCCCGGGACCAGCCTCTGAGCGAGTCGAGAGCCAATGTGCTCGCATACATTCTGCTCGCGTCGACCGCCCTCATGTGGGGGTGCAATGCGATTTTCGGAAAACTCGCCGTTGGCGAGGTTTCGCCGATGCTGCTCGTCTTGCTGCGCTGGCTGTTCTGCATGGTGTTCCTGCTCTTCGTCGCCGGACCGCAACTGAAGCGGGACTGGCCGGTCTTGCGTGCCCGCCTAGCTTTTCTGTGCATGATCGGGGTCCTCGGGTTCACCGCCTTCAACGCATTGTTCTATTCCGCCGCGCATCTCACCACCGCGGTGAACATCGGCATTCTTCAGGGCTCCATCCCGGTGTTCGTGCTGATCGGCGTTCTGGTGGTCTTCGGAACGCCGGTGACCGCCTATCAGGCCGTCGGCGTGCTCGTAACGCTGATCGGAGTGGTGACCGTCGTCTCGGAAGGCGACTTCGCACGGCTTGCCGCATTCGCGATCAATCAGGGTGACCTGCTGATGCTGCTGGCGTGCGTTTTCTATGCCGCCTACACGACCGGCCTGTCACGCCGGCCCGATGCCGGTGCGCTCGCTCTCTTTACCGTCATGGCGGCGTCGGCGTTTGTTGCCGCCATACCGCTCGCCGCAATGGAGTTCGCGTTCGGCGAGTTCCAGACGCCGACTGTAACGGGCTGGGTGCTCGTGGGCCTGATCGCGCTGTTGCCGTCCTTTCTGGCGCAGATTTTCTATATCCGCGGCGTTGAGCTTATCGGGCCCGGCCGCGCCGGAATTTTCGTGAACCTTGTGCCGGTGTTCGCGTCGATACTGAGCGTCGCCTATCTCGGCGAGGCGTTCGAGACCTATCACGCGCTCGCGCTCGCGCTGGTGCTCGGCGGGATCTGGCTCTCGGAACGTAAGTGAGCGGCAATCGGGACGGCTATCCTCCGGCCGCGTTCGCCTGCGGGTTGATCGGAATGTACTCCGACAGCGCCGTGAAGAGATCAGCCGCGCTCAACGGTTTGGAGATGTACCCGTCCATCCCGGACGCGAGATAGGTTTCGCGGTCGCCCTTCATTGCGTTCGCTGTGAGGGCGATGATCGGCAGACTGGCGAGCGGTCCGTCGAGCGCGCGGATTTGCTTGGTTGCTGCGAGCCCGTCCATGACCGGCATCATGATGTCCATGAGTACCACGTCGTAGTGCTTCTCCTGCACCATGCGCACGGCTTCCTGGCCGTTCACGGCTGTGTCGTAGGACAGCCCAAACTGGTCGAGATAGGCGGCGATCAGCATCTGGTTGACGTCATTGTCCTCGACAATGAGGATGTGCCCTTTCAGGGGCCCCAGAGGAGGCGGAGCACCGGACGACAATTCACTATGCGTTGCCGGCGGTTCGCCGCCGCACACGCCGGCGTTACGTACACGCACCGTGAACCAGAACATGCTTCCCGTATCAGGCGCGCTTTCGCACCCCAGATCGCCGCCCATGAGTTTTGCAAGGCGGCGTGCGATCGAGAGACCCAGTCCCGTCCCGCCGTAGGTGACGGCCACCGAACTGTCGGCCTGTGTATAGGGTTCGAACAGACGGGAGATCTGCTCCTGGGTCAGGCCGATGCCCGTGTCGCAAACTTCGAAGCGGAGCACTGTCCATTCCCCGTCGCGCCCATAGCCGGCTCTGACATGGACCGAGCCGTGTTCGGTGAACTTCAGTGCGTTGTCGATCAGGTTGTTCAGGATCTGCCGGATGCGAACGGGATCGCCGCACAGCCGCCGCGGAAAGCCGTCCGCCAGGTCCACCTGCGCGGCGAGTCCCTTTTCCTCCGCGCGCGCGGTCAGTTCGGCCTCGACGCTGTCCATCAGGCCGAGGGCATCGAACGGAACGACTTCGAGATCGAACCGCCCGGCTTCGAGCTTCGAATAATCCAGCACCTCATTGAGCACGGCCAAAAGCGCGCGGCCTGACTGCTGCAGGGTTTCGGCATATTGGTGCTGTTGCGGATCGAGGGGCGTGCGAAGGAGCAGGTCGGCCATCGAGATGATTGCGCCCAGGGGCGTGCGCACCTCATGGCTGACGGTCGCGAGAAGCTCCGACTTCGATTTGCTTGCCGCTTCGGCAATCGCGCGCGCGTCCCGCTCGTGCGCAAGTTCGCGCTCAAGCAAGGTTATGCGGTTCCCATCAGGCGGTGCGGGCGGTGTTGTCGGTGAGGCGCTTTGATCGGACATCACGCGTGCTGCTTTCAACTCGTGCGCCATCATCGGCCAGCGCCATTAAGGTTTGATTAAGTGCTCGCATGGTGACGTCAGTCGACGTCGGCAGACACGAGCTTTCTGATATCCCGGGGCGTCGCGCCCGAATCGCGCAGGCTTTTCAAGCTCCTGTCTCGATGGCTCTTGGAGAGCTTGCGGCCATCGCTGTCTCGCAGGAGCGGGTGATGGTGGTAGAGCGGTTGGGGCAGGCCGAGCAGCACCTGAAGAAGGCGATGAATGTCGGTGGCCGCGTACAGATCGCGGCCGCGCGTCACATGAGTGACGCCCTGCAGGGCATCGTCGACCACGACCGACAAGTGATAGCTCGTCGGTACGTCCTTGCGCGCAATTATAGCGTCGCCCCACCGTCTCGGTTCCACAGGTATTGTCTCGATCCGGTCCATGCCGCGGGACGTTTCCTGAAAAGTCAGAGCGTCGACGGACATGTCCCTCGCCATCGCCAGCGCCTTGTTCATGTCGAGGCGCAGTGCGAAAGGGTCACCCGACTGCTTGCGGCGCGCTATGCCTTTGCGGGAGAGCCCCTTGTCCAGCCCCGGATAGAGCGGCGCACCATCCGGATCGGTCAGGCCGGGCAGGGCGTGCGCGGCGATCTCTCTGCGTGACGCAAAGCACGGATAGAGCAGGCCCATTTCGCCGAGCTTCGCGAGAGAAGCCCGGTAGGTCTCGAAATGTTCCGACTGGCGTCGCACGGGCGTCTCCCACTCAAGTCCGAGCCAGGCCAGGTCATCGAGCATCTGAACCTCATACTCGGGAAGGCAGCGCGCCGTATCGATGTCCTCAATCCGCAGCAGAAACCGCCCGCCCGCCTCGCGCGCCATGTCATATGTGACCAGCGCCGAGAATGCATGGCCCAGATGCAGCTGGCCGTTGGGGCTTGGCGCAAATCGGAAGATGCGATCGCTCATCTTCGCGTTATAGTGCGGCGGCGTGCCGGAGGTCACTATCCGGTTGAACAGAGTCCTTTGCGCCAGGAAGACATGACACACCGTCTCATCGAGACCGAGGCCGATATTGCCGAGGCGACGGCCGCGCTTGCGGATGCGTGCCGGCACATGGCGGGCGTGTACGCGGTGACCGGGGAGCCGCCGCTTCGCCGGCGGGAGAACGGATTTCCCGGTCTCGCCCGCATCATCGTCGGCCAGCAATTGTCGGTGGCGAGTGCGTCCGCGATCTGGGGGCGTCTGGAGCGGGCCGTGAAGCCGTTCGATGCCGGGACGTTCCTGCGCAAGCGCAATCCGACATTGCGCCGCTGCGGGCTGTCCACCGGCAAGATCCGCACGCTGACCGGCATCGCCGACGCGGTGTCGTCGGGCCGGCTCGAACTGGGCGTGCTCGAACAGGCGGACGATGCGGACATCAAGGAGATGCTGACGGCGCTCAAGGGCATCGGACCATGGACAGCGGACATCTACATCATGTTCTGCCTCGGCCGTGCGGATGGATGGGCGCCCGGCGACCTCGCCCTGCGCTACGCGGCGCAGGAGTCGTGCGGGCTTCAGGACATACCGGACGAGGCGGAGATGCTGGCGCTGGCGGAACGCTGGCGGCCCTGGCGCAGCGTCGCAGCGCGGATGCTGTGGGCGTATTACGGCATCAAACGGTCACAGAAAAACGCCCAGCCTGCGTGACGGTCCGGCTCAGCACCGCCGGCACGACAGCCTAATACTCGAGATCGAGAGAATAGCCTTCGCCACGCACCGTGCGGATCGGATCGGCCGCGTTGTTCCGGTTCAGCGCCTTGCGCAACCGTCCGACATGCACGTCGACCGTTCTCAGATCGACATAGCTGTCGTGGCCCCAGACCCGGTCGATCAGCTGCTCGCGGCTCCAGACCCGGCCCGGCTTCTCCATGAACGTGGTCAGCAATCGGTACTCGGTCGGGCCAAGGCGAATGGTGCGCCCGCCGCGCATCACCTTGTGCTGTTCCGGATCAAGCCGGATATCGCCGAACTCAAGCGTCTCGCCGACGCCCGCAGGGCGCGTCCGGCGCAGCATGGCACGTACACGCGCAATCAACTCCTTGACCGAATACGGTTTGACGACATAGTCGTCCGCGCCGGTCTCCAGGCCACGCACGCGATCGGTTTCCTCACCGCGTGCGGTCAGGATGATGATCGGGATGTGCTTGGTATCGTTGCGGCTCTTGAGCCTGCGGCAAACCTCGATGCCGGAAAGGCTCGGCAGCATCCAGTCGAGGATGATCAGGTCCGGCTGCAATTCGTCGATCATCAGCAGGGCTTCTTCGCCATCGACCGCATGGGCATGGCGAAAACCCTGGGACCCGAGATTGTAGGTCAGGACCTCAAGCTGGGCCGGTTCATCCTCGACGATCAGAACAAGGGGGTCGGAGGCTCCGGTCATAAGCCGTCCGCCGGCCTCGACCTGGCTACTCTGCTGCGTCGGGTTCAATGAAGGTGGTGCTGGTGGCATCGCTCTTCGGGCGCTCCTCATCAAAGATCTCACCGCTGACCATGTAGTGAACCTGCTCGGCAATACTGGTCGTATGGTCGCCCATCCTTTCCACGTTCTTGGCGATGAAAAGGAGGTGCATGCACGGCGTGATCGCGCGCGGGTCTTCCATCATGTAAGTCAGCAATTCACGGAACAGGGTGTTGTGCATCTGGTCGACGTCCTCGTCGCGCAGCCGCACGTCGCTGGCCTGTTCCTGGTTACGGGACACGTAGGCGTCCAATACATCCTTCACCATGTGCTGGACCATCTCGCACATCCGCTGGATCGTCGACGTGGCGGATCCGATGCGCTGGGCCTTGGCGAGCACGCTGGTGCGCTTCGCAATGTTCTTCGAATAGTCGCCGATCCGCTCCAGGTTGGAACCGATCTTGGGGGCGACCACAACGGCGCGAAGGTCCTGCGCCATGGGCTGTCTTTTCGCAAGGATATGCACGACGGCAACGTCTATCTCGGCCTCGAGCGAATCGATCCGTTTGTCGGCGGCTATGACGGCGTCCGCCAACTCGACATCGCGCCGCGTCAGGGCCGTTGCCGCGTCGCTGATCTGCTTCTCGACAAGACCGCCCATCTCGATAATGAGGTTCTCGATGTTGTTGAGATCCTCGTCGAACGATTTGACGATGTGTTCCTGTTCCATGGGGGTCGTCTCCTAGCCGATGCGGCCAGTGATATAGCTCTCCGTCCGCTCGTCTTTCGGGGCGGTGAAAATCTCCTCGGTGGCACCGAACTCGACAAGGTTGCCGAGATGGAAGAATGCGGTCTGCTGCGACACGCGCGCGGCTTGCTGCATGGAGTGGGTCACAATGATGATCGTGAAGTTCTCCTTGAGCTCGTCCATCAGTTCCTCGATGCGCGCCGTGGCGATCGGGTCAAGTGCGGAGCAAGGCTCGTCCATCAGGATGACCTCCGGGCTGACCGCGATGGCACGGGCGATGCACAACCGTTGTTGCTGGCCACCGGAAAGGCCGGTTCCCGGTTCGTCGAGCCGGTCCTTGACCTCCTCGTACAGCCCGGCCCGTTTCAGGCTCGAGACGACGATCGCCTCGAGGTCGGACTTCGACGTCGCCATGCCGTGAATTCTCGGGCCGTAGGAGACGTTTTCGTAAATCGATTTGGGAAACGGGTTCGGCTTCTGAAAGACCATGCCGACGCGTGCGCGCAACTGAACCGGGTCGACACCCGGCGCGTAGATGTCTTCGCCGTCAAGGCTGATCGTGCCGGTGACCCGGCAGCCGTCGATGACGTCGTTCATGCGGTTGAGTGCGCGCAGAAATGTGGATTTTCCGCAACCGGACGGACCAATCAATGCGGTTATGGACCGGTCGGGAATGTCGAGGTCGACGTTGAACAGCGCCTGGTTGTCGCCATAGAAGACGCTGACGCCGCTCGCCACCATCTTGTGTTCGTCTATCACCGCAGGCGCTGTGTCGTTCATCTCTCTTGCAACTTTCGTCGGCTTCTTCGCCGCAGGCTTACTCGTTCTGCGTGGCGTAGCCCGGACTTTGTCTGGTTCGACTTGTACTTTCGCTTCCATGGAAGCTGCCTCCATCATTTACACGTCATTACCACTTCAGTTCAAATCGTTGGCGGAGGAAGATCGCGATTGCGTTCATCGCCACCAGGAAGCCGAGCAACACTAGAATTGCTGCCGACGTACGCGAAACGAAACCGCGCTCGGGACTGTCGGCCCAGCTGTAGATCTGGGTCGGCAGGGCAGTCGCGGGCTCCAAAATGCCGCCGGGCGCGGAGGTGATGAAGGCGTTCATGCCAATGAGCAGAAGCGGCGCTGTCTCGCCAAGGGCCTGCGCGAGGCCGATGATCGTGCCGGTCAGGATGCCCGGCATGGCGAACGGCAGCACGTGATGCATGACCACCTGGTGCTTCGAGGCACCAACGCCCAGGGCGGCCTCGCGGATGGATGGCGGCACGGCCTTGAGGGAGGCGCGCGTGGCGATGATAATCGTCGGCAGAGTCATCAGCGACAGCACCATGCCGCCCACGAGCGGCGCGGAGCGCGGTAAACCGAAGAAACCGAGAAACACGGCGAGGCCGAGCAGACCGAACACCACCGACGGCACGGCCGCCAGATTGTTGATGTTCACCTCGATGAGATTGGTCAACTTGTTGGTCGGGGCAAACTCTTCCAGATAGATGGCGGCCGCAATGCCCATCGGGAATGAGATCAGGAAGCAGACCAGCAACGTGTAGAACGAGCCGACGATCGCGCCGGCAAGGCCTGCCTGCTCGGGGAAGCGGCTGTCGGAGTTCACAAACAGCTCCGTGTTGAAGGGCGTGCTGATCAGACCGCGAATCTCAAGGGAATTGAAGGCCTTGATCTGTTCATCCGAGGCAAATCGGGGATTGGTCTTCATGGGCACTTCACCCTTGAAGATCGCATCGTAAGCGGGAGCCAGGGGGACCTTGACCTGAACCGTCTTTCCGATCGAGTCCGGGTTCGCTTCCACATACGCCTTCAGCGCATCGCCGGCATCCGGCGCCAGCAGGGAGTCCGATGTGTCGGCGCCGCGTTGCAGGAAGTAGGTCCGCATCCCTTCCTTCACAATCGGCGAATAGTCGCCGAAGGCAAGGTTGTCCGGCAGCACTTTCTGCGGATCGACGAAGGCGTCGATCTGAACTACCGTGCGTCCGTCTTCGACGCTCACAACATTCCGGTTCACAAGGCTTCTGAACAAGCCGATCTCGCGGCGCGTCAGGGCCTCGACCTGGGAAGGAATAACGCCCTTGTTGAGTTGGTCGAACGGGTCAGAGAGGGGCAGCTCCAGGGTTGCCGTCTTGCCGATCATGTCCGGATTGGCGACCACGTAGTCGCGCACGATGAACCGTGCTTCGGAACTCAGAATCCTGTCGACGTTCCGGATGTTCCGGGCGCCCTGAACGTCGGGAAACAGTTTGCGGAACGCATTGCGGACGATCACCCGATAGTTCGCTGCACCGGGATTGTTCGCGTCGATCTTGCTGCTTTCGAGCGGAACCTCGAGGGTGACCTTGCTCTGGACAAAGGCGACGTAGCCCGTGCTGACGAGCGATGTGACCAGAATGCCGAGCAACAGGATCGCCATCCCGATCGCGGCCAGCCCGTAGAACTGCAACCGCTTGTCGGCCGCATGGCGGCGCGCCAGCGTGCGCCTATGTTTGTCTGAGTCCCAATAACTCGGCGCGTTGTTTGTCGAAGCGATGTCACTCATATTTCTCTCGATATTTCTGGACGATCCTGAGCGCGAACACGTTGAGTCCAAGGGTCACGACGAACAGCACCAGGCCGAGTGCGAAAGCGGCGAGCGTTTTCGGGTTGTCGAATTCGGTGTCGCCGATCAGCAGGGTGACGATCTGGACCGTGACGGTGGTCACGGCCTCGAACGGATTGGCCGTCAGCCTTGCGATCAGGCCGGCGGCCATGACCACAATCATGGTCTCGCCGATGGCGCGGCTGACGGCGAGAAGAATCCCGCCCATGATGCCCGGCAACGCGGCGGGCAGCAGAACGTTCTTGATGGTTTCGCCCTTTGTGGCACCGAGGCCATAGGAGCCTTCCCGCATCGAGTGCGGTACGGCGTTGATGGCATCGTCGGAAAAGGAAGAAACGAACGGGATGATCATGATGCCCATCACGGCACCGGCGGCAAGCGCGCTGTTTGGCGCGATATCCATGCCGATCATTTCGCCGAAGGTGCGCATGGCCGGGGCCACCGTGAGGACGGCGAAAAAGCCGTACACAACCGTCGGAATGCCGGCGAGGACTTCGAGAATGGGTTTGATGATCGTCCGCACGCGCGGGTTGGCGTACTCGGTCAGATAAATGGCCGAAAACAGGCCCGTCGGCACGGCCACGAGCATCGCGATACTCGCGATCAGAAGCGTACCGGCAAAGACCGGGATCGCACCGAATGCGCCGCCCGCGGTGACCTGGTCCTCACGGATGGGGATCTGCGGTTCCCAGTTCAGCCCGAAGAAGAACTCGGTGACCGGGACGCGGTCAAAAAAGCGCAGGGCTTCGACCAGAAGGGAAATGACGATACCGAGCGTCGTCAGGATCGCGATCATCGAGCATGCGATCATGATGATGTTCATCACGCGCTCGACGCCGTGCCGTGCCCTGAATTTCTCGGCAATGCGCCGTCTGGTCAGCGCCAGGCCGACCATGGCTGCCGCAATCGCGCATACAAACATGGCCCATTGGGCGATTTCCCGCCAAGTGTTGTATCGGTCTGCGGCCTCGAAAATGGATGCGTCGGGCTGGCCGAAAATGTTGCCTGCTGCGACGGACTCGATCTCGCTGACGAGCAGGTCAATTTGCGCGGGCGCAAGACCTCTGATCTTGTCCTCCGGCAGACTGTCGACCAGCAGCGCCTCGATGACCGCACCCTGCAGGGCAAGCCAGATGAGCACCAGTAAAAAGGCCGGTAAGCCGACCCACGCGGCGACGAATGCGCCGTGATAAACGGGTCGGGAATGAAGAGATTCGGGAGCGCCGTTAACGACTGCATAGGCACGCCGCCGTCCGATGATGTAGCCGGCTGCCATGATCGCCAGCAGCGTTGTGAAAACGATGGTCAACATACTGTCGCCCCCGCCACGCGCATCTCACAAAGCCGAAAAGGAATGCGCGGACTAAACTCTGCCGTAGTGGTGCCGGGCCGGCCGATCCGGTTTGGTGGCCGGCCCGGGATTATGCGTGCGCGTTAGTTGGTGTAGCGGGTCATGCCCTTGCTGCCGGTGGCAGCGTCCTGCACCTTCTTGCGCTTGTCGTCGGCCAGCGCGACAAGGCCGCGCTCTTTCAGGTAGCCGTCCGGACCCATGGCGTCATCGGTGACATATGCCGCGATGAACTCTTCCATGCCGGGGATGACCTTGCGGTGCGCGTTCTTGATGTAGAAGAACAGCGGGCGCGAGATCGTGTATTTGCCGTCCGCGATGGTCTCGAACGACGGCTCGACACCGTTGACCTTGGCCGGCTTCAGCTTGTCGGAGTTCTCGAACAGGAACGAGTAGCCGAAGATGCCGAGAGATTTCGGATCGGCCTCAAGCCGCTGGACGATCAGGTTGTCGTTCTCACCGGCTTCGATGAACGGGCCATCCTGGCGCATCGGCGTGCAGTCAGCCTTGATCAGCTTCTTGAACGCTTTCTTGTCGAGCTCTTTTTTCTTGGCCTGGAAGAAGGGCAGCTGTTTGCAGCCCTTGTGCATGGCAAGCTCGACGAACGCGTCACGGGTGCCGGAAGTCGGAGGTGGACCGTAGACGATGATGTCCGTCGCGGGCAGCGACTTGTCGATGTCGCTCCATTTCTTGTACGGATTGTCGACCAGCTTGCCGTCAACCGGAACCTTCGACGCCAGCGCCTTGAAGAGCTGCGGCTTGGTCAGGTTGAAATCCGCGCCCTTACGCGAAAGAGCGACCGAAAGGCCGTCGAAACCGATCAGAACCTCGGTGACGTCCTTCACGCCGTTCTTGATGCAGTCGTCCCACTCGGACTGTTTCATGGCGCGCGAGGCACCGGTGATGTCCGGATGCTCCTCGCCGATCCCCTTGCAGAAGATCTTCATGCCGCCGCCGGTGCCGGTCGATTCCAGAACCGGAGCTTTTTTGCCGGTGGTTTTCGCGAATTCCTCCGCGACAGCCTGGGAGTAAGGATAGACCGTCGAGGAGCCGACGATCTTGATGTGGTCACGGCCTGCAAGAGCAGGGGCCGAATACGCGGTCAGCGCAAAGGCACTGACAGCGAGAATAGAAGAAAGTTTGATTCTGCCAGTCATGTTGAACGCACTCCTGTGATTGGTGCTGGGGCGCGTCTCGAGTGGCCGCCAGCGCGCTACCCATAGAAACCGGGTGCTGAGGATTTATGACAGTTGCGTTACACTTTTATGACAGTCAGGGGCTTTGTGCCGGTGCGTCCTGGGGAAGGCATACGGTAAACGTGCTTCCCACATCCTTCTCGCTATCGACCAGCAGGCGTCCGCGGTGGCGGTTGAGGATGTGCTTCACAATCGCCAGCCCAAGACCGGTGCCGCCTTTCTCCCGCGACCGGCTGGTATCAACCCGGTAGAATCTCTCCGTTATTCTGGGAATGTGTTCCACCGGGATTCCGTCGCCCTGGTCGGTCACGGCAACGGTCGTCGCCGGCCCGGCCAGTCCCGTCACCTGGTCGCGCTCGCCGATGGTGACGATGACTTCGCTGTTGTCCCGGCTGTATTTGAGGGCATTGTCGATCAGGTTGTGGAAAACCTGCGTCAGCTCGTCTTCATCGCCCAGAACCGCGCACTCGCCGTTCGGCATTTCAAGCCGGATCGGTTTTTTCGAGGCCTTGGACTGCGTCTCAAGCGCCGCGATCGCCCGCTCGACGATGGCCCGCAGATTGACCTTGCCGGAGGGGCGAACGCGCTCGTTCACCTCAACGCTGGTAAGAGACAGCAGGTCGTCGATCAGCCGGTTCATCCGGGCCGCCTCGTGTTCCATGATACCCAGAAACCGGACCTGCGCCTCAGGGTCGTTTCGGGCAGCGCCCTGCAGTGTTTCGATCCCGCCACTCAGCGCGGAGAGGGGAGAGCGCAATTCATGGCTGACATTGGCGACGAAGTCGCTTCGCATCTGCTCTGCTTCCAGCACATGAGAGATGTCGTGCAGACCGAGCACGGCGCCGCCTTCGGCGTCCTCGCCATTGTCCAGCCGAACGACCGACACTTTGTATGTGGTGCGCACCGGGCCGGACATGGAGATGACCGCCTCGGACCGCGTCTTGCCGTGCAGCACTTCCTCGACGCTATCCAGCGCGTCGGGATGCCTGATGGCGTGAACCAGGTTCCGACCCGTGAGTTCGCCGCCGAACAGCTCTTCCGCGGCAACATTGGCCATCGTGATCCGCCGGTCCGTATTGACCAGAAACACCGGCTCGGTGAGGGCGTTCAGAATGGTTGTCAGATCGTCGTCGTTCATGAGACCGCTGCGCAGCTTCGCGCCCGTTGTTGGTCCGCTGCGCATCTATTAGGGCAAAGAGGGCTGAATCGGCAAATGGACTCAATTTCTTGTGGCCTTCACAGATACGACACACATGCCTAGTATTGCGCTCGCAAATGGCCCGGCAGCCGAATGAGTCGGTTTCCCCTGGCAGGCGGCCGGGTTCTGGAGTTGAGCGAGACCGTGTCATGTTGAATGCCTCAGCAGCGTCGCCGGAGAACTTTCCCGCGCTTGTTCTCAATGCCGACTACAGGCCGTTGAGCTACTATCCGTTGTCGCTGTGGGGCTGGCAGGACGCAGTGAAGGCGGTGTTCCTCGACAGGGTGAACATCGTTTCCGAGTATGAACGCGCCATCCACAGCCCGTCATTCGAGATGAAACTGCCGAGCGTCGTGTCGCTCAAGACGTACATCAAACCGGCGCTCTATCCGGCATTCACGCGCTTTAACGTCTTTCTGCGTGATCGGTTCGCCTGCCAGTATTGCGGGGCGAAACACGATCTGACCTTCGATCATCTCATTCCGCGCTCGCAAGGCGGGCTGACCCGCTGGGACAATGTGGTCGCCGCCTGCGCGCCGTGCAATCTGCGCAAGGGCGGCAAGATGCCCCGCGAGGCCAAGATGTGGCCGGCGCAGAAACCGTATCGCCCGACGGTGCACGAGCTGCACCGCAATGGACGGCTGTTCCCGCCGAACTATCTGCACGAAAGCTGGATGGACTATCTCTACTGGGATGCGGAGCTGGAGCCGTAGACCGCTCCGCTGCCGAAGCGATATCGCCTACACGACAACCGCAATGCCTTCCCGTCTCGGGTCGCCGGCGCCCTCGACCCCGCCGTGCGCGTCGCGCCGGGCCGTGTGCACGCCGCCAAAGAACAGGTTGGCGTCCGGCCAGCCGTGCGCGTCCGGAAATGCCTCGAGCAGGGCCTGACGGTCGTCGTCGGTATAGATGAGGGGCCAGGGGGCTTCCTCGTAGCTCACCATGCCGTCGCGCTCCACATGCAGCCGTGCCGCGTTGACCGCCGTTTCCAGATCCATGCCGCGGTCGACCAGGTTGACGATGACCTGCAGAACGGCGGTGCGAATGCGGTTCGAGCCGCCGGAGCCGAGCGCGGTCAACGATCCGTCGGGGCCCGCGACGATCGTCGGCGCCATCATGGTGGAAAGCCGCGTATCGGGCTGCCACTTGTGAAATCCGCCCGGGTTCAGGTCCTCTTCGCCGAGCATGTTGTTGAGCATGAAACCGCACCCCTCCACCATGTACCCGTTGCCCTCGCCATTGGTGATCGTCGCGGCTGCGGCATTTCCCGCACCATCGATGACGGACACATGGGTCGTGCCGCGCGAGGCGGGCGCGTGACCCTGGAGCGCGGCCAGATGCTCCGCCAGGGTGGTTTGGTGAACGATCCTGTTCAGATCGGTGCCAAGGGCCGCGCGGACGGAATTGGTCTCCTCCATGACGCGCGCCAGCAGCACCGGGTCCGGGGCAGCGCCTTCACGAAGTGTGTGCTCCAGAAGGGACAGGCCGAAGGCGATCAGCGTGCCGCTGGCCGCCGGCGCCGGGTTGAGCAGTGCGTCGTGGCTGCGGTATCGCCACCTCAGCGGTGCGCGGCGTTCGACCTCGTATTGCCGCAGATCTTCCGCCGTCAGATGGCCGCCATGTTCGAGCGACTGCGCGACCATTGCCTGCGCCACTTCGCCTTCCGTGAACAGCCGCGCGCCTTCGCGCGCCACGCAATCGAGCGTGTCGGCAAGCGCGGTGTTTCGGTAGAGCGATCCCGCTCCCAGAAGCTTTCCCTCCGGCGCGTAATAGGCGGCCGCCGAAGGGCTGGCGGTCAGGATGGGAGCGACGATCGTGTAAAGGTAGGCATGCAGGTCGGTGACCGTGACGCCCTCGCGTGCGGCGAGGACCGCCGGCTCGAACAGCCGCGTGATCGGCACGGTGCCCAGATCATCGTGAATGGCATAAAGCCCTTGAATGAAACCGGGGGTGGCGGTCGATCCCGCGCCGATATGGAACTCCTGGCGCGCCGGTCCGAAGTCGGCGTGGATGGCGTAAAAGTCGAGTTCGTTTTCCGACCGTTTGATCCGCGGTGTTTGGGCGAAAAAGTCATAGCAAACCGCGTGTTCGCTGCCGGCCGGCCTGGCCATCAGGAACCCGCCCCCGCCGATGGAGGAGAACACGAACTCGGGCACCGTTGCCGTTATCATGGCGGCAATGACCGCGTCGAACGCGTTGCCGCCCTCGCGCAGGACTTCGCTCGCCGCTTCGGCCGTGATCTTGTGGCCGGCCGCGACAACTGCTTTGGTTCGTCCCATGGGGCCTTACGTAGCGGGGCCGCGCGCGCACGGCAACAGATTCGAAAGGCGGGGCGGCGTTGTCGTAATTGTGACGCGCCGGAGTTGAAGATTGCCGTACGTTAAAGGGACGACAGGAGGTTTGGGTAAATGATCGGATTTCGCGTTTTTCTGTTCACTGCGGTTGCACTGTTGTTTGTTTCAGTTGGCGGGCTTGTCTCCGCCCAGGACAAGCCGTACCGGACGGTTTCCGTCGCCAAGGGCCTTGTCCATCCGTGGGGCATGGCCTTTCTGCCGGACGGGCGCATGCTGGTGACCGAGCGGCCCGGGCGGCTGCGGATCGTGTCGCCGGACGGCACCGTGTCTGAGCCGGTGTCCGGCCTGCCGGAAATCGCCGCGGTCGGGCAGGGCGGCCTGCTCGACGTCGTGCTGCACCCGGATTTCGCCAACAACAATCTGGTCTATCTGAGCTTTGCCGAGCCGGGCGCGGGCGGACAAGGCACCGCCGTGGCGCGCGGACGGCTTGAAGGCAATGCACTCAAGGACGTGGAAACGATCTTCAGCCAAAAACCCAAACTTTCCGGCGGGCTCCATTTCGGCTCGCGGCTGGTGTTCGCGCCGGACGGAACGCTTTACATCTCCATGGGCGACCGCGGGCAGATGCAGCGGTCCCAGGACAACCGGAACCACCAGGGTACAATCGCGCGGGTGAACGACGACGGGTCGATTCCGAAGGACAACCCGTTTGTCGACAGCAAGGATGCGCTCCCTGAAATCTATACCTATGGCAACCGCAACGTTCAGGGCATGGCCCTCAATCCGAAGACGGGTGTCGTCTGGGCGCAGGAGCATGGACCGAGAGGCGGCGATGAGGTCAACATTCTCAAATCCGGCGCCAATTACGGCTGGCCCGCGATCACTTACGGCATCAACTACGACGGATCGGTCATCACCAACGAGCGGAAGAGGGCAGGCATGGAGCAGCCTGTGTTGCACTGGACCCCGTCGATCGCGCCTTCCGGCATGACGTTCTATGACGGCGACAAGTTTCCCGATTGGAAAGGGGATATCTTTGTCGGCGCCCTCAGGGACCGCAATCTGCGCCGAGTGAAACTGGATGGTGACAGGGAAGCGGGCCAGGAGACGCTGCTGGATGAACTCGGCGAACGCATTCGCGACGTGCGCACCGGCCCCGACGGCTATCTGTACGTCCTGACGGATTCGCCCGACGGCCAGATCATTCGCCTCGAACCGAAATAAATCAGAGCACCGGCAGTTCGAGACCGGCCTTCGACAACGGCTCCGCGCCGGTTGCCGTGACCAGGCTGGTCCGCCCGATACAGGCCGGCGTCCCTGTGTGGTCGTCGAAGATGATCATGTGCAGAAAGAACACCATGCCGGGCGCGAGCACCACGGGGTTGGCTTCATACACCATCGGCCAGTCCATCCAGTTGGGCGCGAACGTCGTGCCGAGGCTATAGCCGCAGGCGTTGAGCCGGTACTGCTGGAGACCCGCCGCATCGAGGGTCCGTGCATGCGCCTCGAACACGTCGCCGACCGTGCGCCCCGGTACAAGCGCCGCCTCGCAGGCCTGCAACGCGTCCCGCGCCGCGGCGTAGAGCGTGTTCTGATGCGCCGAAGACGTGCCGACGCGAATGGTTCGAAACAGGCAGGAGTGGTAGTGGCGGTAGGTGCCGGCGAACTCGAGCGTGAGATTGTCCTGCGCGTCGAGGTGCCGGCGCCCGGAAAAGTACCGGCACATCAGCGCGCCCTGACCTGATCCGAGAATGAACTCGTTCGCCGGGTCGTCACCGCCGCCGCGGAAGACCGCGCCATGCATGGCGGCGAGAATGTCGCCTTCGAATGCGCCGGGCCCGGCAGTCTGCAGCGCGGCGTCCCAGGCGGCGTCGGCGAGTTCTGCCGCGTGACGTACATGGTCGATCTCGGCGGCGCTTTTGATGAGCCGCATCCGGGACACGATGTCCGATGCGTCCTCAAGCTCCGCAAATCCGTCGAGCGCGGCATCGAGCGCCTTGCCGTTCGCTGCAGTCAGTCCATAGGCGTCGTATTCGACGCCGAGCCTCGTTCCCTTCAGGCCGAGTTCACCGAGAAGCGCCTTCAGGTCCGCCGTGGGCTCCGCCTCGGCCCTGTCTTTCCACACGCGGACATCGTCGATCACCGAGGTGAACTTCGCCTGGCGAAGGTCCGGCGCACGGGTGAGCAGGGTGGTGCGTCCGTCGGCCGTCATGATGAGGCACTGGAAGAAGACGTAGCCGAACGTGTCGTACCCGGTCAGGTAGTACATGCTCTCCTGACGGAACATGAGCAGCGCGTCGAGGCCGCGCTCTGTCAGTTCTGCGCCAACCTTCGCACGGCGTTCGGCGAACTCGGCTTCAGGGAAATGAATGTGAATGCCCGCCCCCCGATCCTGCATGTTGTGTCAGCGCGGCCGGCCGCGGCACGGCAAATTGCTACTGCCGGCAGGCCGTTTCCATGGGAAATGAGATTTTCGCCCCGTTGATCGCCTCGAGCACGATCTGTTTCGGATCGGACGCGTTGTAGCGAATGTCCGCGCCCTCGCCCTGTGTCGCCCGTCCCGTATCGAGATCGACCATCTGCGACGCGCTGACCCGAATCTCCCGGTAGGCGCGCCGTCCGTTTCCGTCCTGTACGTTTTTGAACGTCGTCACATCGCGCAGGATGAGCAGCGGCGTGCCGCGCAAATCGCCGCGTCCGCTCCAGGAGAACAGGAACTTGCCGTAGGCGTTCTTGTTGGTCTGCACGACGGCCGCGCCCATGCCCAAGCGATGCGGGCTCAACAGCAGCGCGTTGGCCTGATTTCCCGTCTCCGCCTGCGAGATCTTGCCCTGAAGCGTCCGCACATAGGCATCCGGTTTGATCAGGTAGTTCTTGTTCATGAAGCTGTCGTACTCGTCATAGACGACGCTGCAGTCAAACGTGCCTGAAACGGCCGGCTGCGCAAACAGCAGAAACGATGCGGACAGGGCAGCAAGATTACTCGCAAATCGGATCATGTTTTTTCCTTGGCAGACACTGGATTGCCCGTATGTCGGTGCGGGCGGATGGCGCAGAGAATATAGCGTCCGTGTCGATTTTGCGGCACCAAAATTCGTAAGCGTTTTTTACGCCGGCATGAGGTCGAAGGCGATGGAAATCCGGGTGCCTTCGGCTTCGAACGGTACGGTGTGGTGGTAGAAATAGGAGGGAAACAGAACCATCAGACCGGGCTCGGGCTGAACCGAATGCGTCTCCGGTTCCACGGCGTTGTGAAAATGCGCGGGCGGACGCCCGAATTCGATCCATCCGGCCTTGCCGCTGTCGTCGCTGCCGACAATATCGGGCAGTTTGGGATAGTAAACCCCGCTCAGCCAGGCGGCCGGGTGGATGTGCGGGACCTGGTGCCCGGCGGCCTGCATGACCACGCCCCACACGGAAAGCGTCCAGTTGTCCGGTCTGCGGGCGACGAAGGGATGACCGTGGTCGTCGAAGCTTTCGCGATACGCGGCGGCCGCTTTCAGTATTTCCGCTTCCAGACCCGCAATCGGGCCTTTCGGCTCGGCAAGCAGCTCGCCGGAATGCTTGCCTTCCCGGGTTGCGTGGCTTTGCGGCGAGAAGGTCAGAGTCGGGTGCGCCAGCACATGCGCGCACAGGGCGTCATTGAAGGCCTCCAGCCCGTCATACCCTTCGGGCGGCGTGACCCGCACCGGTCGGACAAAGCGTCCAAAATCCATGAGTTCCCGCGCCTGTTCGTTCTCGCCGAGGTCGCCGAGCGCGATGGCCCTGAAAGCGAGCAGATCGGTCTGGGCCGGATGGTCCTTGAGGAACGCGTCGCACACGTCGAGCGCTGACTTGGGGTCGCCTTGCTGCAGCCGCAGGTCGGCAAGGTTGACATGGGCCTTGGCAAAATGGGGATCGATCCCGATCGCCCGCGTGAAGGCCTCCGCGGCCTCGTCGAGCTTTCCGAGTTGCTGCAGGCCGTAGCCGATGTTGAGCGCACTGGGCGCATGCTCCGGCACCTCATCCAGCACATGCGCGTAGGCGGCGATGGCCTCCTCGTAGCGGCCAAGCTCCTGACAGGCGATCGCGTAGTTATATTCCGCCTCGAGCAGGTCCGGGTCGGCCTGGAAGGCGCGTTTGGCTTCCCGCGCCGCCGCTTCGAAATCGCCAAGCTCCTGCAGGACGGCAGCGAGGTTCGTCCTGGCTTCGGGCAGGGCAGGGTTTTGTGCCAGGAGCGCTTCATATGTGGACTGCGCATCGTCCAGCCGCTTCAACGCCTTGAGCGCGTTGCCCCGGCCCTGGGCCGCTCCAACATGGTCTGGCGAAATCTCAAGGGCGCACTCATAGGCATCGAGCGCATCCTGTGGTCTGTCCTGTGCTTCCATCAGGACACCGAGATTGAATGCGGCCTCCGCGTAATCGGGGTCGGCGGCCATTGCGCTCTTGTAGGCCGCCTCGGCGTCCGCCGGTTGTTCAAGAGCGGCCAGGACATTGCCGAGATTTGTCCGGGCTTCCGCATTCTCGGGCGCAAAGGCGACGGCGGTGCGAAGCAGGTCGAGGCCGGCCTCGTGCTGTCCGGTCTGAAACGCCGCGACGCCGGCGACATTGAGCGCAACGGGGTCTTGAGGATTGGCCGACAGCGCCTGCCGCGCGAAGGCAAGCGCCTGGTCGGGCTTTTGCATTTGCAGGTGCGCGCGGGCCTTGTTGACGAGGTCCGTCTCGATTGCCGGTCCGACCGGCGCCGTGAAATCGAACCCGCCGGAGTAGAGATCTGCCGCAGAAGGCGCCGTGGCCGATGGCTCCTTGGGGCGCACGGTCTGCGGCTGCCGCGGACGCTTCTTCAGCTTCGCGGTACGTCCTTTCCCTTTTTTCGGTTTTCTCATGACCGCAAAGTCATATCAGCCGCGGTCGGAGTCGGGCAATCGCAGCCGCACCTTTACATGGCTGACGCGATCCTCCGCGTGAGCCCGTCTCGCCGCGTCCGGTGCCGGAAGCCTATTCGGCTGCGTCACGCATCGCAGGCGCCGCCTTGCGCACATCGGCGTCGACGTGGGACTCGAACTTCGCGAAGTTCTCGATGAACATGTCCACCAAAGCCATGGCCTGCTTGTCATAGGCGGCCTTGTCGGCCCACGTGTCTCGGGGATTGAGGATGGCGCTGTCGACCCCGGTAACCGCAATCGGCACCTGAAATCCGAAGATCGGATCGCGGCGCATTTCCGTGTTCGCGAGGCTGCCGTCGAGTGCCGCGTTCAGAAGCGCGCGTGTCGCCTTGATGGGCATGCGGTGGCCGACGCCATACTCGCCGCTGGTCCATCCGGTGTTGACGAGCCAGCAGTCGACATCGTGCCGGGCGATGAGCTCGCGCAGCAGATTGCCGTAGACGCTGGGGTGCCGCGGCATGAATGGCGCGCCAAAGCAGGTGGAGAACGTCGCCTGCACGCCGTCGAGGCCTTTCTCGGTGCCGGCGACCTTCGCCGTGTAGCCGGACAGGAAATGGTACATGGCCTGGCTCGGCGTCAGTTTGGCGATGGGCGGCAGTACGCCGTAGGCGTCCGCGGTCAGCATGACGATATTGCGCGGGTGCTCCGACGTGCCGGAACTGCTGGCGTTCGGGATGAACTCCAGCGGATAGGCGGATCGTGTGTTCTCGGTGAGTGCTCCGTCGTCGAAATCGGGCGCGCCGTCCGCGCCAACGATCACGTTCTCAAGCAGCGCGCCGGCGCGCAACGAGGCGGCGTGGATTTCCGGCTCGGCTTCGCGCGAGAGGTTGATGGTCTTGGCGTAGCAGCCACCCTCGAAATTGTAGATGCCCTTGTCCGACCAGCCGTGCTCGTCATCGCCGAGCAGGGTCCGCCTCGGGTCCGCCGACAGCGTGGTCTTGCCCGTGCCGGAGAGGCCGAAGAACACGGCGGAACTGCCGCCATCGGGGCTCTCGTTGGCCGAACAGTGCATTGGCATGACGCCTTTTTCGGGAAGCAGGAAATTGAGGTAGCCGAACACGGACTTCTTGGTTTCGCCTGCATAGGAGGTGCCGCCGATGAGCACGAGCTTGCGGGTGAAATCGCAGGCGATGACGGTGTCGGAGCGCGTGCCGTGCCGCTGCGGGTCGGCCCGGAAGCTGGGCAGGTTCACGACGGTGAATTCCGGCGAGAAGCCTTCGAGCTCGGACGCATCCGGCCGCCGCAACAGGTAACCGATGAAGAGGGCGTGCCACGCATATTCGAGATAGATCCGCGCCCGCAGACGGTGATCCGCGTCGGCACCTGCAAACAGTTCCTGCATGTACAAGTCGCGACCCTCGGCATGGGCCAGGAAATCCTGCAACAGAACCTCGAAGTGGTCCGGGCTCATGGCCTGGTTGTTGTCCCACCAAACCGCGTCCTCGGTCGTCGCATCGCGCACGATGTATTTGTCGCGCGCAGCACGTCCGGTATGGGCGCCGGTTTCGACCGCGAGCGCGCCGCCGTCGGTCAGCGTGCCCTCCTGCCGCGCGACCGCGTGTTCTATAAGTTTTTCGGCAGAGAAATTTGTGTGATGTGTTCCCGGATTTTCGATCGGGAACGAGTCTTTACCGGCAGCATCGCCTCCGGTACCCGCCATTGTGTCCACTCCCTACACAAGCTCTGTGTTCCGCATCCGCCAGCTTGCGATTTCGCCTGCCGACTGCCCAAGAGGAGCGCTTCTTAGTGAGCCCTTTGCAATCCGGCAAGCGACTTGGACGGATGAGGGAGCAATCGTCACTATTTGGCCGATTGAATCAACTGATTTTGTCACAAATATTTTATGCCGTTCGTCGCGGTGGTTAACCGCGCGCCGTCCGGGCGAGTTCGGCCAACGCCTTGCGCACATGTTGCGGCGTTGTGACGCGGTGAGGGAAGTCCAGCCGCAGGCTCGTTTCGCCGCAAACCAGATCGCAGCCTTCCGGATCGCAGGACACGAACCGCCACGCGCCGGGCGCTGCGCCCAGCAGTCTTGTGGCATAGAGCTCGACCGCGTCTGCATGATCGTCGTTCATGTGCTCGACGATGCCCGGCTCGGCATCGATCAGCTTTTCGGCGCCGGAAATGTCGGTGCGCAGACCGTCGGGAAGAATGTCGGTGATGCGGCCAAAACCGCCGACAAAATGCGCGCCTTCCATTCGGAGCGCGTAGAAATCGAAGTCGGCGAAGTCGACATAGGTGTCGGCGGAGGGGTGCCGGCTCAAGAACCTGTTTCGTGCCGTCGGCGCATCGGTCTTCTCAAGCGTGCCGAATACGCTGACGCGCGCGCCCGCAAGCGGGTCGCCATGGCCGTCCGTCTCATCGAACAGTATGGACGCGCGCGGGTCGTGCTCGATGTTTTTCGTATGCTCGGCAAGGGTGGAGATCAGCGTTATCGGCGTATTGTCCGGCAGGCACGCAATCGTGATGAGCGACGCGTAGGGCATGCCCGTATCCCTGTTCAGGGTCGCCAGTGATGCCTTGAGGGCCCGGCGCATGATGGCCCGGGACCATGCGTCGGGTGAGATGTGCTCTTTTTCCTGGGGGACTGTCATCTTAATCAAGTTTGCCATAATGTCGTTTGCCGGTATCATTTTGCGGCAGAAGGCAGTACATATCGTGCCACATTTTGCCCAATTTACGACCATAGACCGCCGCGGGGGGCTGGAGTCTACCGCGAGGGATTTGTAAATGCCGACAATTGCATTAGTCGACGACGACCGGAATATCCTGACTTCATTGCGCATGGCGCTGGAGTCGGAAGGCTATGCCACCCAGACATACAATGACGGGTCGTCTGCCCTGGACGGACTGACTGGCAATCCGCCGGATCTTGCGATTCTCGATATCAAGATGCCGCGTATGGACGGCATGGAGTTGCTGCGCCGCCTGCGTCAGAAGACGGAGATGCCGGTGATCTTCCTCACCTCCAAGGACGAGGAAATCGATGAGCTGTTCGGCCTCAAGATGGGTGCCGACGATTACATCCGCAAACCGTTTTCGCAGCGGTTGCTCGTCGAGCGGGTCAAGGCGGTTCTCCGGCGCGCGCAACCGCGCGAAGCCTCGGCCGTTGCTGAAAACTCGGCGAAGGTTCTCGAGCGCGGCAAGCTGAAACTGGATTCGGAACGCCACACGTGCGAGTGGGACGGCAAACAGGTGACGTTGACGGTTACCGAGTTTCTGATCCTGCAGGCCCTGGCGCAAAGGCCCGGGGTGGTCAAAAGCCGTGATGCGTTGATGGATGCAGCATACGACGATCAGGTCTATGTTGATGATCGCACGATCGACAGCCACATCAAACGGCTTCGCAAGAAATTCAAGCACGCCGACGACAAGTTCGACGTGATCGAAACGCTCTATGGTGTGGGCTATCGGTTCAAAGAATGCTGATGAGCGCACCCGGCGATGGCCGTTGAGACAAATCGGTCTGTAACCTTTTCAGGCACCAAGCGTATCCTGCGTCATCCGCTCGACTGGCTCCGGCGACTGGCGCAGAAGGTCGAGTCCGGCTTCCCCTTCGCCAGCCTGACCCAGCGCATCGTCATCCTGAACCTGTTCGGGTTCGGCATCCTGGTTTCGGGCATTCTGTTCCTCAACCAGTTTCGCGCGGGACTGATCGAGGCCAAGGTCCAGAGCCTGTTGACGCAGGGCGAGATCATCGCCAGCGCCATCGGCGCATCGGCCGCGATCGACACCGAGCGCGTGGCGCTTGACATCGAGCCGGACAGTCAGGCCAACCCGCAGCCGGCAGGCGTCACCCAGCTCGACCAGGGCCTCGGTTCCCTGGAGTTCTCCATCAATCCCGAACGGGCCGCGCCGGAGCTGCGCGACCTTGTCAGGCCGACGCGGACGCGGGCGCGCATCTACGACCGCAGCGGCGCACTCATCCTCGATTCCGAAACGCTGTATTCACGCGGGCAGATCCTGCGCTACGACCTGCCGTCGCTGAACGAGCAGAAGCCGGACGTCTTCACCAAATACTGGCGGCGCCTGTCGCAATGGCTCTGGCCACAGAACCTCCCGCCGTCCATCGAGGATGCAAGCATCAACGGCAAGGACATCACCGAGGTGGCGTCGGCCCTGACCGGCGTATCGGTGCCGATCGTCCGTGCCAACGACCGCGGCGAGCTGATCGTATCCGTTGCCGTCCCCATCCAGCCGGTCCGCGCTGTTCTTGGAGTCCTGCTGCTGTCGACCCGCGGCGGCGACATCGACAACATTGTTGCAAGCGAGCGTTGGGAAATCGTGCGCATGGGGCTTTATGCGGCGGCGGTGACGATGCTGCTGTCGGTTCTGCTCGCGCACACCATCGCCGGCCCGATCCGTGATCTGTCCGACTCGGCGGAACGCGTCCGCCGCCGCATCAAGGCGCGGGCGGAAATTCCCGATTACACCTACCGGTCCGATGAAATCGGGCACCTTTCCGGTGCACTGCGCGACATGACGGCCGCCCTCTATCGCCGGATGGACGCGATCGAAAGCTTCGCCGCCGATGTTGCGCACGAGCTCAAGAATCCGCTGACATCCCTGCGGAGCGCCGCGGAGACCCTGCCGCGCGTCAAGACGAAGGAATCGCGCGAGCGTCTGATGGAGGTCATCGACGACGACGTGCGCCGCCTCGACCGCCTCATCACCGACATATCCGACGCCTCGCGTCTCGACGCGGAGCTGACGCGTGAAGATGCCGAGCCGGTTGATGTTGCGAAAATGCTGAATACCGTCGTGCCGGCATTCGTACAATCTCGCCGCGGCGGAGCTCCGAAAATCGTCGTCGAGACGCCTGAGCGCGGCCAACGCGATGCAAACAGATACGTCGTCCTCGGCCACGACATTCGGCTTGGCCAGGTCATCACGAACCTGCTGGACAATGCGGCTTCGTTTTCGCCGAAGCGCGGCAAGATCACCGTGTCCTACAAGCGTGTGGGCGGCGAGGTCGAGATCTCGGTGGAGGACGAGGGACCGGGCATTCCGAACGACAATCTGGCGAGGATTTTCGACCGGTTCTACACCGACCGGCCCGGCGAGGACGCCTTCGGCAAGAACTCGGGCCTCGGCCTCAACATCTCGCAGCAGATCGTGATCGCGCATGGCGGGAAGATCTGGGCCGAGAACCGTCCACTTGCGCCGACCAGCCGGCGACGCACACGATCACCCAATACACGATCACCCAAGAAGAGCGCGGGCGCGCGCTTCGTTATCCGCCTGCCCGCCGCCTCGACCGCGAGGACCTGATCTGGTGTCGGCGAATGCGCCGCACGACGAACTGTGCATTCACGGCACATGCGTTGCCATCGCGGGCCGCGCGGCTTTGCTTCGGGGTGCGCCGGGATCGGGCAAGTCGGATCTCGCGCTGCGTTTCATTTCCGCATTCGGCCATGATCCTGACCCGGAGGGCGCGGCACGCCTCGTAAGTGATGACCAGGTGCTAATCTCGAAAGACGGGGACACCCTCATCGTAACGGCGCCGGAGACGATCGCAGGACGGCTCGAAGTGCGCGGCATCGGCATCGTCGCGATGGATCATCGAAACCGTGCGCAATTGTCGTTGATCGTCGATCTTGTCGACGCCGACGAGGTGCCGCGGATGCCGCCGGAACCTCCGCCGCAGGAAGAGGTCCTGGGCATGCCGGTTCCGGTGTTGCGCCTCGATCCGAGGGAAGCGTCGTGTCCCGTCAAGCTGAAGCTGGCATTGACCGGCGGCGTGTGAAGAATGGTCGCCGCCGGGAAGTTCTTCCGCGTTGGCTCTTGCGCTCGGCATCGCGCGGCGACAAAGTTGAAGGTTCATCGGATGGAGAATGCGGCCGTCGCCGCTGTGCTCCGGTTTCGCGTGGAGGTTGCAGTACATGATCGGGTTGGTGATCGTCACACATGGTCGCTTGGCGCAGGAGTTTCGCGACGCGCTGGAGTATGTTCACGGCCCTCAGGAGCAGTTGATCGCCGTGTCGATCAGCCCGAACGACGATATCGAGGCGCGGCGCGAGGAGATCGTGAAGGCGGTTGATGAGGTCAACAGCGGCAAAGGAACGCTTTTGCTCACCGACATGTTCGGCGGAACACCGTCAAACCTCGCAATCTCGGTGATGGAACAGGCAAAGGTCGAGGTCATCGCGGGCGTCAATCTGCCGATGCTCATCAAACTTGCCAGCATCCGTGGCGATGTCGACCTGGAAGACGCGATCGCGCAGGCGCAGGAGGCCGGCAAGAAGTACATTTCGGTCGCAAGCCAGATCCTGAATGAAAGATAACGGCAGCATGGCGGGGGAGAGTGGCGCGGCGCCGGTCCTGTCGGGCGAGGTCGTGATCCCCAACCAGAAGGGGTTGCACGCGCGCGCCTCGGCGCAGTTCGTCAAGTGCGCCGAATGCTTTGACGCGGATATCAAGGTGACCCATGACGGGCAGACAGTGCTCGGCAGCTCGATCATGGGGCTCATGATGCTCGCCGCCTGCAAGGGCAGCACAATCCTGATCGAAACCCGCGGACCGGAGGCGGAAGAAGCCCTGAGCGAGCTGGTTTCGCTCGTCGAGGCAGGCTTCAATGAAGAGAGCTAGGCCACTCTTGCCGGGCAACGCCTGTGTCTAGCTGGTAATCCGCAGCTTGTTGATCTCGTCGGCGATCGCCTTGAAGATATCGTTCAATTTGCTGCTGTCGTCGATCGAGAAAGCGCGACCTTCTCCGGACGCGCACCGCCTGAGCATGTCGATGGTGTCATCGTCGCTGACCTCCACGGCAATGGTGTAGATCGTGATGTCGGCGGCCTTCGCGTTGGTGCAACTGGTCTCGGTCTTGGTGTTCATCGCCCTTTCGAGACGCCAATCGCTGGTTGTAGGGCTCCTCAGGCGGCCGTTCTTCGCGAATCCGTATGCGGAAAATCTCGACATGTTCTGATGGTTCCGGCCGGTATGGGTGTTTTTGCCGTCGGTCATCACAACCATGAACTTCCGGTTGGTCGCGTCGTCTTCGCTGCGGCCTTGTGTGAACGGCTCGCCCGATGACAGAACCCGCCAGCCCCACATCAGGGCGTCATGGATGTTCGTCATGCCGTTGGCCCGCATCGCTCGGATCGCAGCCACGACCTGCCCTTCATTTTCGCTGAGCGGCATGATCGGGCGTGACGTACAGCGATAGTTGGGGCCTTTGCCATCCGAAAGGCTGGCAGAGGCGTTGGTGTATTTGCAGGTTTTCTCCTGCGCCTGCACCTGGGTTTCGTCATCGGGCGGCGTTGCGCAGTCTCCTCCGTCGTCGTCCAGATAGCTGTTGACGTAGCTGTTCTTGCCGGAATCCCTCTCGTCCGGTTCGTCCGGTGCGAAGTAGGGCACGAAAAGGGAGTCGCCGCCGGTGGGTGCCGAGTCCGTCACATCGTGCGGTGAGGGCCGTACCTCGACGCAGCCGGCCCACCCCACATTCCGGAGTTCGTCGAAGAGCTGGAACCGCGTCTTGTTGTTGCGGTCGAAATTCTCGAAGTGGATCGACGATTGGCCGGCCGTGTCCATCCAGGTTGCGTTGGCGTTTCCGGTTCCGACGTTCACCGCACCGGCAAAGGGTACCAGGCCGATGCTCACGCCGCTGGTGTCGCGCTGTGCTGCAAACAGGATCTCGGTCAGCTCTTCGGCTGCATCGCGGAGATCGGCGATCTTCGAGCCGCCCATGGAGCCCGAATTGTCGAGAACCAGCGCAACTTCGATTGTGCCGTTCGACACATTGACGATCGACGTCGTGCCGACATCGAAACTGTTGTGCCCGATGACGCCGAGGAGATAGGTCGGGACATTCAGGGACGCCGTGCCTGTGACCATGGTGCCGTCGATGCTGAAATTCACGGCGTATCCGGCCGGAAAGTCCGCGCCCAGATTGGCGGCGAGGACGTCCTTCCCGATCTGACGGGCCGCACCGCTATTGGTGCCCGCATCCACCTCACGGCCGACTGCCAGCGTCGCCGAGTCCAGGGCGTTCTGGAGTTTCGCACGCATGCGGTACGCATTGGCATAGTCGATGGCACCGCCGGCGAAAGCGATGACCGGAATCAATGTCAGGCCAAACAGCAACGCAACCGCGCCGGAACGGTCCGACCGGAATTGCCTGAGCACGTCCCGGGTCCGCGCAAGAACACGCTTCGGGGAACACCAGAAAGGGGAAACGAGGGCCATGGTCTTGATACTCTTGACTGAATTGAACGCGTTACATCAGCTGCAGTACGCTACCTGCCTGGGACCACGGACCAGCGCGTGTCGTCAGTAAAGCAGGATTCCGTTGCGATTCCGTTACCCCAATCGTCCACGCATACAGGGTGATCGACATCAGTCGGCTTGGGTGAATTAAAGATATAATGATTTCTTTATATGTCTCTTGCGTCGGTTCCGGCTGTGCGCTAAGAGAAGCGCCGGAAAGCGGCGCGAAAGCGCGGTTTTCGGGTCGGACAGAGGAGTGCAGAGGACGCGAGGCATGGATTACACGGTCAAGGACATAACGCTGGCGGATTACGGTCGCACGGAGATCGAGATCGCAGAAACTGAGATGCCCGGCCTTATGGCCATTCGTGAGGAGTTCGGAAGCTCAAAACCGTTGAAGGGCGCGCGGATCGCCGGGTCGCTTCACATGACGATCCAGACGGCGGTCTTGATCGAGACGCTGATCGCGCTCGGCGCAGAAGTGCGCTGGGCATCCTGCAACATCTTTTCCACACAGGACCATGCGGCGGCGGCGATTGCCCAGACCGGCGTGCCGGTGTTCGCGGTCAAGGGTGAAACCCTCGAAGAGTACTGGGATTATGCCGACCGGATCTTCCTGTTCGAGGATGGCGCCAACATGATCCTCGACGATGGCGGTGACGCCACCATGTACATTCTGCTGGGCGCGCGCGTCGAAGCCGGCGAGACGGAGTTGATCGAAGACCCGAAATCTGAAGAGGAAGAGTTCTTCTTCGCGCAGATCAAAAAGCGCCTGGCAAGCGACCCGGGCTGGTTTGCGGCGCAGCGCGACAAGATCAAGGGCGTGACCGAGGAGACGACAACCGGCGTCAATCGGCTTTATCAGCTTGTCGAGAAGGGTCTGCTGCCGTTCCCGGCGATCAACGTCAATGACAGCGTCACCAAGTCGAAGTTCGACAACAAGTATGGCTGCAAGGAGTCGCTCGTCGATGGCATTCGGCGCGCCACCGATGTGATGATGGCCGGAAAGGTCGCTGTCGTTTGCGGTTACGGCGATGTGGGAAAAGGGTCGGCCCAATCACTGCGCGGGGCCGGCGCCCGCGTGAAGGTGACGGAAGTCGATCCGATCTGCGCGCTGCAGGCATCGATGGACGGCTTTGAGGTTGTGACCCTCGAGGACGTGGCATCCGACGCCGACATCTTCATCACGGCGACCGGCAACAAGGACGTCATCACCCTGGACCACATGCGGGCCATGAAGGACATGGCGATCGTGGGCAACATCGGACATTTCGACAACGAGATTCAGGTTGCCCAATTGAAGAACTTCAAATGGACGAACGTGAAGCCGCAGGTCGACATGGTCGAGTTTCCCGATAGCAAGCGCATGATCCTGCTCTCGGAAGGGCGTCTGCTCAACCTGGGCAACGCCACGGGTCATCCCAGTTTCGTCATGAGCGCCTCGTTCACCAACCAGGTGCTAGCCCAGATCGAACTCTGGACGAAAGGGAGCGAGTACGAGAACCGGGTTTACGTTCTGCCCAAGCATCTGGATGAGAAAGTCGCACGGCTGCATCTCGAAAAGCTCGGCGCCGCACTGACCGACCTCAGCCAGGATCAGGCGGAGTATATCGGGGTGAAGCCCGACGGGCCCTACAAACCGGACCACTATCGCTACTAGCGTCGGTCCTAGAGCATCATGCGTTCAGATTGACGCGTTTCGTCGCGAAACCTGAACGCATAAAGATGCTCTAACACTTAAAGATATAGAGCAAATTTATCCGATTA
>JANQLP010000195.1 GCA_028280515.1 Hyphomicrobiales bacterium | reverse complement strand
TCCGAACGCATAAAGATGCTCTAACACTTTAAGATATAGAGCAAAGTTATCCGATTAGGTTGAAACAGGGTGAGTCAACCTAATCGGATTTTGCTCTAGGAAACCGCCCGGTTAGCATGAATGGGCCGGTTGAGAAACACGGCAAATAGCGTCAATGCGGGGAATGACGGCGCGCGCACCGGATTTGCTAGCTGTCGAGCGGCAAATCACCGGTATCGTCATCTTCTCCCTCGGGTTCCGCCTCTTCCTCCGGCTGCGTCAACCTCTCAAGGGTCCAATCGACGCTCACCTCGCTCGCATTTCCCATGAAGCCGTAGATGACGATCTGTGAGGTCCGTCTCGGGCCCTTGGGGTCTGCCAGGAACACGCTCTCGTCGAGGGACAGAATGCCGTGAGGCAGGGAGAGTGCCCAGCCGTCCTGATCGGGCAGGCTGATGATCGCCGTTCGCCGGTCCTGCGAGAGTTCCGCGCGGGCCGAGGGGTGCAGGTGGAACCGGATGGCGAACTCGCCATTGTTGTCGCGTGCCGCCCCCTTCAGGCCGTGCGGAGCGACAAGTTGATCGCTGCCCGACAGGGCGTCACCGCTTGCCGCGAGAGTCAGACGCCTGATATGTGTCAGCCCGTATCGCGTGTCATACCCGTCATGGGACGACCGCAACTCCATCTCCCCGTTGTTCTCGACCAACTCAGCCTGAACGTTGACGGGGCCGGAAAGCGCGGCCTGGCTGCCGCCCGGACCGGACGACCCGCCGCCGACAAACTGGGACGACGAGGTGTCGCAGATCGTGAGCGTGGAATGGGCGGCCGTCGCGCGTGCGACGGTGCGCCACTCCCAATCCTCCCGCGCGGTCACCCCGCAATTGACGATCAGCGGATGGGCACCGGTATGCATCTCGAAAGACAGGCAGCCCGCATGGGCTTCGCCGCTCAGGGCAATCGGCGGCGGGCGTCCGGCGTCCGCGACAACGACGCTTCTACCGGCCTGCAGCCTGCAGTAGCCTGATTTGTCCGCATGCTTCAACGGCGCGCCGCGCGTATCGTCATGGACGATCAGGGCCGCGAGCGACTCCATCGGCGTCGGACCCATGCCGTTGAACCGGGCGAAGCCCTCGCTGCCCAGCCGGAAGAAGCGCAGCATGGGCATCATGCGGTCGATCGCGCCCATGAGTTCCTCGGGAGGTTTCTGGTCGCGGGCAATGAAGCACTGACGCAGCGGCAGAAGATCGAGCAACAGCTCGATGACGCTGTTCGGGTTCCGGTCGAGATGGCCACCGTCGGCGAGCACCTGCCGTTTCAGCTCTTCGGCCAGGACTTTCGGCCGGGCGAACGCCGAAGGTTGTTTCTCGTCGACGCAGAGTCCGGCGAACGATAGCGCGACGACGGCGGCCAGTCGCGGAAGGCCGTCGGGCGCATCATTGTAGGATGACCTCAGATATCGGATCTGGACCGCCAGGCTGCGCATCACTTGGTCGTAGTAGGTCCCGTCGGCGCCATCGATGAAGAGGCCGGAATGTGACAGCCATGAGATGATGCGGCGTGCATTGATGGCCGGTTCCCACGGCAAACCGCCGGGGTCGCCATGGAGCTTCATCCAGTCGCTGACCAGTGCCCGCGCATGCTCGCGGGAAATCTCATCGCCTGCGGCCGCCAAATGCCGCAGCCAGCCGAAACCATGCAGTTCCCGCTCCCACGCAGCACTGGGCGGCAGCACGACGAAGGGGTTCTCCGTCTCAAGCAGTGCGACGGCGCCCGCCAGTCCGAAATGCCCGTGATAGATCTCGCTGGCGAAGCTCGGATCGCCGGTGCGCAGGTCCTGCGGCATCAACAGGAGCTGTTCGATGGGCTCGCCCTTGTAGCGCCAGCGCAGGAGCGGCGACCGCAAGAGCCCCCGCCAGGCGGACCGGCTCGCCCGGCCAGCCGCCGTGGTGAGCAGCCGTGTGCGGGTTGAAAGCGCATCAGCTATCATTGACGTCAGGTCTCGCTCGATCACGGACGGCCTCGCGGCGACGCGAAGCCTGTTACCGACTCACTGAAGATACTCTACACATCATGCCGCGCGGGCAATATCTCCGTTCGACGCGGGTTGCGTGCGCGTGGCCTGAAATACGTTCAGGAGACCTCAAGCCGCGCGGCAAAAAAGCCGTCCAGTCCCGATGTGTCTTGTCCGCTCACTGGGAGATCGTACGGCAACGTCCTCAGATATCCCTCGCCGGTGACCCAGCTTGCGCGGCCGTTCAACGCCTTGGCATCAACCGGCGTGGCCCGTAGCTGGGGGTTGTCGTCGACAAGGGCAGAAATCTGCGCTTCGCCTTCCTGCTGTTCGAGTGAGCATGTGCAGTATACGAGAATCCCGCCCGGACGCAGCAGGGTGACCGCGTGGCGCAACAGCCGCGCCTGTACCTGCGTCAGTTCCTCAAGGTCCTTCGCGCTTTTCAGGTGGGCGATATCCGGGTGCCGCCTCAACGTGCCGGTTCCGGTACAGGGTGCGTCCAGCAGCACACCGTCGAACGCGCGGGGCCCGCGCCACGCGCCGGCGTCCGCACAGACGATTTCGGCAGGGAGTTCGAGGCGGTCCATGTTCTCCTTCAGGCGGGTCAGACGTTTTTCGGAAGCGTCCACCGCGGTGACGTGTGCGCCGGCGGAGGCGAGCTGAACGGTCTTGCCGCCCGGCGCCGCGCACAGGTCGGCGATATGGAGACCGCTTACATCGCCGAACAGCCGCGCCGGAAGTGCGGCGGCGGCGTCCTGGACCCACCATTCCCCGGAGGAGAACCCGTCGAGTTTCTCCACGGCGCCCGCATGGGGGACGCGCACGGATCTGGTCGGAAGTGCGATACCGCCCAGCCGTTCCGCCCATCCGCCCGGGTCCTGCTTGACCGAGAGGTCGAGCGGCGCCGGATGCAGGTGAGCCTCACAGATGCGCCGGGTCACGTCCTCGCCGTATGTGGCGACCCAGTTCGCCCACAGCCAGTCCGGTGTGTTGAGCCGGGCCGCGTCCTGTTTTGCGATGAGATCCGGTCCGTGCTCGGCAACCCGGCGCAGAACCGCGTTGGCCAGCTTGTCGAAATGACGCGCGTTGCGATCCTGTTTGCACTGGTTGACGGCAAGGTCGATGGCGGCGTGCGCGGGCGTGTCGAGGAACAGAAGCTGGCAGGCGGCGGCGCGCAGGATGTCGCGCAGCGGGCCTGAACGCTTCGGCAGACCCTTTTCGAGGAACGCGCTCAATACGGCGTCGATCTGCCCGAGGCGCCGCAGTGTCGTCGAGGCGATGGCACGGGCAAGCCCGCGGTCGCGGACCGTCAATCCCGACATCTCTCTCGCCGGGCGCGAGCTCGTCAGCGCATCGTCGAGGGGCTGGCGATGGTTAAGAACGGCGCGCAGCAAACCCACGGCCACGCGTCGGGCCGGCAGGCCGACATTGTGATCGCGCGCCGCGCGCCGGCTTCGCGTGCCGGCGCTCTTCGCAGGCGACGTGGCGGGTCGGGCCAAGCGCCGCTAGCCCCAGGGTCCGGGCCCGCGGCTGACGGGAACGGAACTTGAGCTTGTCTGTTGCATGGCCGGCCTCTGCTGTCCGGTTTGACCCCACTCACGCGCCAGTTCCTGCAGCCGTGCGATCCGGTTTTCCGTATTCGGATGCGTCGAAAACAGCTTGTCGGCGCGTTCACCCGAAAGCGGGTTGATGATGAACATGTGCGCGGTCGCGGGGTCGCGCTCGGCCGTATTGTTGTGAATCTGCTTCACGCTGTTGGAAATCTTCTGCAGCGCAGATGCGAGCCACATGGGTTGACGGCAGATTTCGGCGCCGAGCTTGTCGGCCTGATACTCGCGCGAGCGGCTGACGGCCATCTGAACGAGGGCGGCAGCCAGGGGCGCGAGAATCATGACTGCGATCGTGCCGATCAGCCCGAGCGGACTGTTGTTGTTCCGGCCGCCGAAGAACAGTCCGAAGTTGGCCAGCATGGAGATGGCACCGGCAATCGTTGCCGTGACGGTCATTGTCAGGGTGTCATAGTTTTTGATATGAGCCAGCTCGTGCGCCATGACGCCGGCAAGCTCTTCCTTCGAGAGCGTGCGCATCAGCCCGGTCGTCGCCGCGACGGCGGCGTTCTCGGGGTTGCGTCCGGTTGCGAACGCGTTCGGCTGGTCGTTCTCCATGATGTACACGCGCGGCATCGGCAGGTCGGCATTGTGCGCCAGTTCGCGCACCATGTTGTAATACTCCGGCGCCGATTGCTCATCGACCTCGTGCGCACCGTACATGCGCAGCACCATCTTGTCGGAGTTCCAGTAGGAGAAGGCGTTCATCGCCAATGCGATGAAAAACGCAATGAGCATGCCGGACTGGCCGCCGATCACTGCACCGACGGCCATGAACAGGCCGGTCATTGCGGCCAACAGGATCGCGGTGCGAAAATAGTTCATGTATTGCCTCTTTGTTCAAAACTGCGCCCGCACGAATACGCGGACGCCAGCGCATTGCGCCAGTTTCCTCTATTTTAGATGGTGATGTAAGACATATGCTGCAAGATTACGAATTGGCAATGAAAGCGCTTGAAATGGCTGAAAAGTCAGAAAAAACGGAACCTGGCCCGCCGGATCGGCGTGAGCTCAGTCCGGCGGCGAAACGCGCCCTCGCGGAGGCTGAAGAACGGCGCAAGGCGAACGCAAAGCGTTCGAAAGGCGAAAAAGGCGAAGTCGGTGGCCGCGACGGTCTCGAACCGACGCGCTACGGAGATTGGGAAAAGGACGGAATCGTCTCCGATTTCTGAATGCTGCCGCCGTGTGAAACCGCACTCGCTGCAAGGAACGCGGGCGCGCGCGAGAAAACCGTTCATCATCGGCCAAAACCTGCGGCCGCGTTATTGACCTCAGACGGTGACTCACATTTAGTGGTGCATACGAGATGGGGCCAATGCGGGGGGTACGGAATGGCGGAGGCGGCGCACGCCGAACAGTCTGCGACAAGAGGGGCAGAGCGGCAGACGACGGCACCGGTCACAGCCGACAGCATCCGGCATGTGCGGGTCACCTATCTCAAGGTCGAGCCGGCTTCCGATCTCGTGGCCACGCTCTTTTTTCGAAGGCTCGACGAAATCGCGCCGGAAGTCCGTCCCTTCCTCGGCGAGGACATCAAGGAACAGAGCCGGCAACTCCTGATCGCGCTCGGCCTTGCCGTCGCCTCGTTGGACCGGCTGGATGACATCGTTCCGGCGCTGAGGCTTCTCGGCGCAAAGTACCGCGCCATAGGTGTCACCGAACTCCACTACGGGGCGGTGGGAGAGGCCTTGATCTGGACCTTGAAGCAGAGCCTGGGACCTCACTGGTCGCCGGAGGCTGAAGATGCCTGGACGGCCATGTGCACGCTGATTGCCGAGGTTATGACCGACGCGGAGTAGGGCGTCGTCTTCTCCCTGTCGGCACGGGTCTTGTCCCGATTTGGGACGATCGTACCGTGCGACCTTGCCTTGAACACACACCTCTCGCTTTGCCCCGCGCGGCACAGTCTGCCCGGAATGCGCTGAATTCCGTCGAAAAACCGGAGTCCGGGTGGTCTCGTTTACGGTTCGTTTACGCCAATTCACCGCAGACCGCGTTTCGTTTGCCTCTTCGGACCGGCCAGCACGCGCCTTGCACTTCTCCCCGTATCGAACGTCCACGCGTATCAGGGAGAGACAGAGGCCATGCGGACACCAACCAGTTTTTTGCGGAGGGGCAGGGAATTCAGGCGCGGCTTTGCACAGGACGAACGCGGAAACATTGTCATTTTGTTCGCGTTTCTTCTGGTTCCGATGCTTCTCGCGGTCGGGTTGGCGCTTGACAGCCTGCGCGCGTTGAGTGCTGCCACGACGACTGCCAACGCCCTTGATGCGGCGGCTCTGGCTGCCGCCCGGGCCATGGCGGACGGCAATTTGAGCGATGCCGATGTCAAAACGGAGGCGCTCCGCTTCTTTGAGGCGAACAAGAACGGTGACGATAAGGTCTCGTATGCCTCACATGGGTCGCTGGATGTAAAGGCCAATCGCGGGACGGGCGAGGTGACCGTGGCGGTCGACACGATCGTGCCGACGACTCTGGGTCAGCTGGCCAACGTCAGCGAGTTCAAGTTCCGCCGGGAAGCGACGGCCCTCGCAGGCGTCGGTAGAATCGAGCTCGGGCTGATGCTCGATGTGACGGGCTCAATGGATGAAAATGGAAAGTTGGACGCGTTGAAGGGAGCAACGGAACTTCTGGTTAACAAGATGATTCCAGAGGGCCGCTATGCGGATCGTGTCCGCATCGCGCTGGCACCTTACTCGACGCAGGTCAACATGGGCGATTTCGCCAACCGGGTGCGGGACAGGGACAGCGACGCGAAGTGTGTCGTCGAGCGCAAAAACGGCTTTCTCAATATGGATGCGGCTCCAGGTGGCAGAAACCTGTTTCACGTATTGACCGAGGAACAGAAGGAACAATTCAAAAAAGTGCGGACTACGCGCCCGGCATGCCCAGATGCCGAAATACTGCCGCTGACCAGCGAAAAGCAAAAGCTGATAGACACCGTCAATAGCTATGAGGCCAGTGGCTGGACCGCCGGTCACCTTGGAATTCAGTGGGCCTGGAACCTCATCTCGGAAAATTGGGGTGGCGTTTGGGGTGGCGGCAGCCGCCCGAACGACTATGGTACGAAGGACCTGATCAAGGCGGTTGTCCTCATGACAGACGGTGAATTCAACAGTGCCTTCACCGGCAGGATCGCTCATCAAGCGATGAAGAGAGAGAGCTTCAACCACGCAAAAGATCTGTGCCGCAATATGGCGGACAGGGATATCGTTATCTTTTCAGTCGCGTTTGATCTGGATGATTCTGACGCTGAGCGCGTGCTTGAGGACTGTGCGACGGATGATGGCGACTTCATTCGTGCCGAAAACAAGGAGGAGTTGCGCGATGCCTATCTCCAGATCGCGATCAAGCTGACGCAGCTCCGCCTGTCCAAGTAGGCAGACAAACCGCCAGGAACAAAGGCGCGGGAGGCAAGTCCCCCCGCGCCTTTTTTGTTCCGACGAGCCTTCCGGCTAGCGGTTCTGGCGGTTCTCGATCAGGTCGTCGACCACGGCAGGCTCCGCCAGCGTCGAGGTGTCACCGAGATTGGAGAAGTCATCCTCGGCGATCTTGCGCAGAATCCGCCGCATGATCTTCCCGGACCGGGTTTTCGGCAGGCCCGGGGCGAACTGGATGAGATCGGGCGTGGCGATCGGCCCGATTTCCTTACGCACCCATTGCCTAAGTTCGACGTGAAGCTCCTCGCCGATCTCCTCGCCCGCCATCAGCGTCACATAGCAGTAAATGCCCTGACCCTTGATGTCGTGCGGGTAGCCGACAACAGCGGCCTCTGACACTTTCGGATGCGCCACCAGCGCGGACTCGACTTCCGCGGTGCCCATGCGGTGCCCGGAGACATTGATCACATCGTCGACGCGTCCGGTAATCCAGTAGTACCCGTCCGCATCCCGCGCGCAGCCGTCGCCGGTAAAATACTTGCCCTTGTAAGTGGCGAAATAGGTCTGCACGAACCGGTCGTGATCGCCATAGACCGTGCGCATCTGCCCGGGCCAGGAGTCGATGATGCACAGATTGCCCGACGTTTCGCCTTCGAGCTCCTGGCCTTCCGCGTCGACGAGCTGCGGCTGCACCCCGAAGAAGGGCAGGGTCGCCGAGCCCGGCTTTTGCGCGATGGCGCCGGGAAGTGGCGTGATCATGATGCCGCCGGTCTCGGTCTGCCACCACGTGTCGACGATGGGGCAGCGCCCGTCGCCGACCACATTGTAGTACCACTCCCACGCCTCCGGATTGATCGGCTCGCCGACCGTTCCCAGCAGCCGGAGCGTTTCGCGTGAGGTCTTTTTCACCGGCTCCTCGCCGGCGCCCATCAGAGCGCGGATCGCTGTCGGTGCCGTATAGAAGATATTGACCTTGTGTTTGTCGCAAACCTGCCAGAAGCGTGACAGGTCCGGATAGTTCGGGACGCCCTCGAACATCAGGGTCGTGGCACCGTTGGCGAGCGGCCCGTAGACGATGTAGCTGTGGCCTGTAACCCAGCCGACATCCGCGGTGCACCAGTAGATATCGCCGTCATGATAGTCGAACACATATTGGTGGGTCATCGAGGCGTAGACCAGATACCCGCCGGATGTATGCAGAACGCCCTTGGGCTTGCCCGTCGATCCCGACGTGTAGAGGATGAACAGCGGATCTTCCGCGTTCATTTCCTCCGGCGGGCAGTCCGGGGACGCCGCCTCGGTCACCTCATGATACCAGACGTCGCGTCCGTCCTCCATGTTGACGTCCCCGCCGGTGCGCTTGACGACGATCACGTGATCGACCTTCGCGCCGTCGCCCTCGGCAATCTTGATGGCCTCGTCCGTGTTGGCCTTGAGCGGGATCGGCCGTCCGCCGCGAATGCCTTCATCCGCGGTGATCACGAAGTTCGACTGGCAGTCCTCGATACGCCCGGCCAGCGCGTCGGGAGAAAACCCCCCGAACACGATGGAATGCACGGCGCCGATGCGTGCGCAGGCCAGCATCGCATAGGCCGCTTCCGGGATCATCGGCATGTAGATGGTGATGCGGTCGCCCTTCTTGGCGCCCAGGTCCTTCATCGCGTTGGCGAGGCGGGAGACCTTTTCATGAAGTTCCTTGTAGGTGATGTGCGCATCGTCGTTCGGGTCGTCGCCCTCCCAGATGATGGCCGTCTGGTCGCCGCGTTTCTCCAGGTGACGGTCGACACAATTGGCGCAGACATTGAGGGAGCCGTCCTCGAACCATTTGATGGACACGTTGTCGTAGTCGAAGGAGGTATTCTTGACCTTGGTGAACGGCTTGACCCAGTCGACGCGCAGACCGTGTTCGGCCCAGAAGCCGTCGGGGTCTTCCACCGACCGCTTGTACATCTCCTGATACTTGTCGTGATCGACGTAGGCGCGTTTCTTCCATTCCTCGGAAACTTCGTGAACTATGACTTCGGACATATGACTTCCCCCAAAAAAGCGGCTTGAACATATTATGAAGAGGCAGCCAACCCGCTTCAAGCCACTCGTTCGTCGCACGATTTTCGTCGTATAGGCGCGATAACGAAAAACAGCGAACCCGGCGGGGAAGACGTGGCGGCGGGGGGATCATCTGCTATCTTGCGCCGTCCGTTTCAGCGACCAAATTCCCGCCCATTCCAACGCGAAGGTTTGTCATGCGACTGCAAATATCGACCTGGCCGGAGATCGAGGAATACCTCAAATCATCCACTGGCGTCATCGTGCCCATCGGCTCCACCGAACAACACGGTCCCACGGGCCTCGTCGGCACCGATGCGATCACGGCGGAGGAGATCGCTTGGGAGGCGGGAAAGCGCGCCGGCATTCTGGTGGCACCGACCTTCAACGTGGGCTCGGCGCAGCATCACATGGGATTCCCCGGAACCATGACGTTGCGGCCGTCGACCATGATCGCCGCGATCACCGACTGGGTGCTGTCGCTGGCGCATCACGGTTTCACGCGCATCTATTTTCTAAACGGTCATGGCGGCAATGTCGCGCCCATTGCCACGGCGTTTGCCGACATCTACGCCCGCCGCGCCCTCGACAACGCAGATGAGAGTTTCCGCATGATGCAGCGCAACTGGTATGAGCTGCCGCGTGCCGAAAAGCTGTATGGCGAGCTCTATCCCGTGGGTGGCGGCAGCCATGCGACGGCGGCTGAGCTCGCCGTGACCTTCGCCGCCTATCCGGAAAAGGAAGACACGCGCCAACTCGACCCGAAGATTGCGCCGGTCGGCACCATCACCGACAAGCATCATTACCGCGAGCAGTTCCCTGACGGGCGGATCGGATCGGACCCGTCCCAGGCACGCGCCGAGCACGGCCGCCAGCTCATCGACGTGGCGGCCGACGATCTGGTGAAGGAGGTGCAGGCGTTTTTCGCCGGCTGATGGGCCGGGTACCTATCGGCTGACGAACACGTCGCCATCCTCAACCGCGATGGCAACAGCCTGAAGCGATGCGCCTTCGCACGGCCCCTTGACGCAAAACCCGTCGCGCACGCGAAAACGCGCGCCGTGGGTCGAGCAGATCAGCAATTCGCCGGTCTGATCGAGGAACCGGTCGGGAAACGTCTCCAGCGGCGTGCCCTGGTGCGGGCAGCGGTTCACATAGGCGAACGCGTCGCGCCCGCGCCGCAGAACGATCAGATCCTCGGCGAGACCGCATGTGCCCGCGTCGAACCCTTTCGCGCCGCCATCGGGGATGTCGTCGAGCGCGCAGAGGCGTGCGTTTCCCGCCATCGCTTCAGGCGCCGAACCAGCCGATGATCGCGCCCATGACGATGAGCACAACAAGAAAATGCCCGCCCTCTATCAGGGTGAGCACCGGTTTTCGGCCCTGGAACGTGTAGTTGACCGCCATCGGCGCAACGACAAACCCGGCCCAGACGAACAGGCCCGAAATAATCCCGTTCCGGATCGTGACCTGCCCCGTGCCGAGATGACCGATGACGCCGGCAAGGACCCAGGCCATCGCCAGCAACGCAATGCCCAACACAATGAAGGGCGCCGGTTTCGGGCTCGGCGGCTTGTCCGGATCGAGGCCGATAGCCCGCGCCCACGGCTTGGCGAACGTCATGTACCACGGCCAGCCGACGAAGAAACTGAGGACGGCTGCCACGACCACGGCCAGATAGTTGATGCCCGCGAAATCCATGTTCGGTCCCTCCCGTAACCGGCGCGGATGGTCCCGGATGGGTGCGCGGGGTCCGCGCGTGCACCTGCCTAGAGCAAAATCCGATTAGGTTGACTCACCCTGTTTCAACCTAATCGGATAAATTTGCTCTATATCTTAAAGTGCTAGAGCATCTTTATGCGTTCA
>JANQLP010000193.1 GCA_028280515.1 Hyphomicrobiales bacterium | reverse complement strand
ACCGGCGCCAACATCGCCAACCGTGAGCTCATCTATCTCGGCGTGTCGGGCGACGGCGATACGGCGTCTATCGGCCTCGGGCAGTTCTGCCATGCCATGCGCCGGCGGATAAACATGGCGTACATCGTTGAGAACAACGGAACCTACGGCCTGACCAAGGGGCAGTTCTCGGCAACGAACGACAAGATATCGAAGTCGAAAAAGGGCGAGGCCAATCTGTTCGAGGCGATCGATCTGTGCACGCTCGCCATTCAGCTTGGCGCCGGCTTTGTCGGGCGCGGCTTCTCCGGCGACAAGCAACAGCTGGTGCCGCTTATCAAGGCGGCGTTGCGGTACAACGGGTTTGCGTTCCTCGACATCATTTCTCCCTGCGTCACGTTCAACGATCATGACGAATCGACCAAGAGCTATGGCCATGTCCGCACCCACAACGAGGTATTGGGGCGGCTCGACTATGTTCCGAAACTGCAGGAAATCACTGCCGATTACGCGGAAGGTCAGACGGTCAGCGTGCCCATGCATGATGGCTCGCAGATGCGTTTGCACAAGCTGGATCACGAATACGATCCCCAGGACGCGGACAGTGCTCTTGAGACTCTGCGGAAGCGTTATGAGCGCGGTCAGGTCGTCACCGGATTGCTGTATATCGACAAGGACGAGGCGGACCTGCACACCCTGCTGGACACGACGCGCGAACCGCTGAACGCGGTCGCCATGGACGATCTGTGTCCGGGCAGCGCCGCGCTGGAGAAAATCAACAAGTCGTTCCGTTAGGCCATTCAGAAGTATGGCCTAGAGGGTGGCCTAGCGTCCGGCGATCAGCCGGGCGATGAACAGCGCCGCGAACGCAACGAGCGCCATCGCGAGTGTGAACAGGATCACCTTGTTGTACCCGCCCCATTCCCACATCAACGAGCCGATCGTCGGCGCCAGCGCATATCCGACCAGAAAGATCGACGCCAGGACGCCCGAGACCAGGCCGAAATCCTGCCGGCCCAGATAGTCTGCGATGATCACCGGACGCACGATGCTGACGACGCCATGTCCGGCCCCTTGCAGGAGAACAAAACTGACCAGAAGTGCGGGCACCGCCACGGCCCCGTAAAGCGAAAGCGACGCGATCGCGGCGGCCACGGTGCAGCTCAGGAAAATGGCGCTCGTCGATACGTGCCGTTCCGCGGCCATCATGGCGAGGCGCCCCGCCACCTGCATCGGTCCGATCATGGATATGGCAAGGATCGCCGTTTCCTTGTGCACGCCGCGCGCGTCGAGAATGGGCAGAAGGTGGTTGATGATGACACCATGGTTAATGGCCATGGTGAGGAAGCACAGCGACAGGCACCAGAACAGGGGCGAGCGGATCAACCGCAGGCCGGCGTCCTTCTTCCGGCCCACGGGGAGCGGTTCATGGTGGGGCTGGGTGTGCGCGCGTCCCGATGCGCTCCAGAACAGCGGGACGGCGACAATGACGACGACGGCTGCAAAGACGATCAACGCAACGCGCCAGCCGAACACCGCCGCCAAGGCGTTCGCGCTCGGGAAAGACACTGTCCCCGCGAGCCCAGCGACCAGCGTCACCAGGGTAATGGCGCGCTTGGCCTGTCCGGCCATGGTGTGGGTCAGGATGGCGAAGCAGGCATCGTACAGACATCCGGCCATCGCCAGCCCGAGCAGAACCCAGACCGCGTAGAACTGCCAGAGCGCCGTCACCTGCGACAGCAACACGAGGAGGACTGCGCCGCATAACGCGCCGCCGGTCAGCAGGATGCGACCGTGTCCATGGTCGATGATCCGGCCGGCAAACGGGGAGGACGCGGCGGAAACCAGCAAAGAGAGCGTGACCGCGCCGGTGAGTTCCGTCTTCGACCAGCCAAACTCCATCTCCCACTCCAGAAGGAGCGCAGGAAAGGAGTAGTACATCGCCGCCCAGACGATGGTTTCGGCAATCGCAAGCGGCCAGACGATACGGCGAAACGTGCCGGATGAGCTTTTACTCATGGTGCGCCGTCATGAAAAACGCCGGTTCCAGGGGAACCGGCGTCTTCTGTCTAAACGCGGCCCTTCCAGGGCACCACCTTTTTCTCGATCCATCGCATGAACAGATCGAACGAGTAGGCGATGATACCGATGACGATGATGCCCATGATCACGACGGACGTCACAAGGAACTCCGACGCGCTCATGATCATCGCACCAAGACCTGACTCGGTCGCGACCAGTTCCGCGGCGACGAGCGTCGTCCAGCCGAAGCCGATACCGATACGCATGCCGGTCAGGATTTCCGGCATGGCCCCCTTCAGGATCACGTGCCACAGGACCTGCGCACGCGTCGCGCCGAGGGAATAGGCGGCATGAATCTGCTCGATCGCCACGGATCGCACGCCGGCCCGGGTGTTGAGCACCATGGGCGCGAACATCGCCAGGAACAGCAGTACAAGTTTTTGCGTCTCGCCGATCCCGAACCAGATGACGGTCAGAGGCAGATATCCGAGCGGCGGCAAGGGACGGTAGAACTCGATCGGCGGATCGAAAACGCCGCGGAACACGCGATTGGTTGCCATTGCGATGCCGATGGGAATACCGAAGATCGCGGCCAGGAAGAACGCGATGAAAATTCGCTGCACGCTGGCCCAGGTATGCTCGCCGAGTGTGCGGTCCTGATAGCCTTCGACCGAGACGGAGATGAACTTCTCCCAGACCTGCGCGGGCGAGGGCAGGAACAGTGGCTGGATCATCGGTCCGAATGCGGGAGAGGTTACAACCCACCACACGGCGAAAATGAAGAGGGCCGACGCGACCGCGATGGTTGTGGAATTGCCCATGCCCGGCGCGCCGTAGGAATCGCCGGGTTTCACGGGGCCGGCGGAGAACAGTTTTCCAAACCGGGAAAGGTAGGCGCCTTCGCGCACGGTCACGTCAGACATGGATGTTCCCCCCTTCAAGTTCGTCGCCGCGAATAATCGTGATGATCTCCTCACGCATCTTGATGAAGTCGGGCATGGACTTGACCTTGCGGGCATCCCGGCATTCGAAGAAGCGATGGCAGAAATCAAGCTCGTATTCGTGGGTGATACGGCCCGGACGCGGCGACATGACGATCAGTTTCGTGGCCAGGAACAGGGCTTCCTCGACGCTGTGCGTGATGAAGAAGATCGCCTTGTGGGTTTCCCGCCAGACATCGAGGATGAGCTCCTGCATGTTGTCGCGGGTCAGCGCGTCGAGGGCGCCGAGCGGCTCGTCCATAAGCAGCGCGGCGGGGTCGCTCGTGAGCGCACGGGCCAGCCCGACACGCTGCTGCATGCCGCCGGAGAGTTCATAGATGTTCTTGTCTTCGAAGTCCTTCAGGCCGACGAGGTTGATGTACTTGCGCGCCATCTCGCGGCGCTTCTCCCGCGATACGCCCTGAAGCTTCAGGCCGAAGGTCACGTTTTGCAGAACCTTGAGCCACGGAAGTAACGCGTGTTTCTGAAACACCACGCCGCGGTCCGCGCCGGGGCCGGTGATGGGCTTTCCATCGAGCGTCACCTGCCCGTGGGTCGGTTGGATGAAGCCGGCGAGAAGGTTCAGAAATGTCGTCTTGCCGCAACCGGATGCGCCGAGAGCGACGACGAAATCTCCGGGGCCCATCGAGAGCGACACCTTTTCCAGCGCATGGACGCCTTCGCCAAGTGCGGTCGGATAGATGACAGTGACTTCTTCCGCCCGCAATGTGGTTTGTTCTTTCGCGGCCGTGGAACCGGTCCCCTTCTTTCGGGTGGTCGTGGCCTGCTTTGCTTTGGATCGTGTTTTGACCTGAGCCATTTTGGTCGCCTCCAGGTCTCTTGAAAAAGAGATGAAAAGAAAAAAGGCGGCCTCTTGAGAGGCCGCCTTGCGATACGCTGTTTTAGCAATCGCCTGCTAGCGCTGCTTTTGCGAATTTGTCGGTTACGACCGCTCCGTAATCCGGCAGCAGGTCATCGACCTTCTTCTCCTTCTTCAGGAACTCTGACGTGAAGAAGAGGGCTTTCGCGGCACCGCCGTCTTTCCCGCCGGCGAGCCAGGCATTGGAGGCCTGCGCCTTCAGGTCCGGGAAGTCATAGAGCGCGAGCACGCCGGCGACATCCTTGTCTTCACCGCCGACCATCTTCACGATCTTCTTGGCGTTGTCCGAGCCGGGGCCGAAGTTCGCCGGGTTGTCGCGGTAAGCTGCGTCCGCGGCGGCCATGCCCTTCACGAACTGGCACATGAACTTCGCATTTTTGTCGGCGAAGTTGTTGGTGACGATCATGCCGTCGAAGGTTGCCTTGCCGAGTTTCGACAGATCACCCGATGTGAGCAGCACCTTGCCGTTCTTCTTGATGCGGCTGAGCGCCGGATCCCAGATGAATGCGGCGTCGATGTCGCCACGTTCCCACGCGGCGGCAATCGCGTTCGGCTGCATGTTGAGGAGTTTCACTTCCTTTGGGTCGATCTTGTTCACTTCAAGGGCGAACAGGGTATGGAAGTGAGTCGTGGAAACGAACGGCACGCCGAGCCGTTTGCCCTTCAGGTCGGCAGGCTTCTCGATGCCGGACCCGTTGCGCACAACCAGCGCCTCGGCGTCATTGATGTTCTCGACGATCCAGAAGAGCTTGATCGGCAAACCGCGGCTCACACCGGCAGCAATCGGGCTTGAGCCGGCCATCGCGATGTCCACGTCACCGGACGCCATGGCCGTGATGACCTTCGCACCGGAATCGAACTTCTTCCAGTTGATCTTGTACCCGGTGGCTTTCTCGAAATCGCCGTTGGCGATCGCAACCTTCCACGGGTTGAAGACCTGCTGATAACCGATCGTCACCTCGGCTGCCCGCGCACCCGCAAAGGTGAGCGTTACCGCCAGAACAAAACCGGCTACGGTTGATAGGACTTTTTTCATACTCATTCCTCCCTACTTGGATACGAAAAAACTCGCTTCTATTGTTCTACGATCTTGCGGCAGGGTCCAGCAAACTTCCGGTTTTCCTGCACTTTTTCTGGTCTATACCCTCCATTCACTGCTGTTTTTTTAGTCCTTGAACGTCTCCAGCGTTTCGCGCACCACTGCGACCATCTCATCGATCTGCTCGTGCGTCGTCACGAACGGTGGCGCGAAAATTCCGGAGTCGCCGGTGAACTTGATATGGACCCCGTTGTGGAACAGGGCCTTTTGGAGCTTCGTTCCGCGGATGCCCGGTACAACGCCGGGTTTCACGTCGATCCCGGTCATCATCCCGTAACCGCGAATGTCGGTCACGAGGTCGATGTCCTGGAGTGCGAAAACCCTGTCCAGGAAACAGTCCGACATCTCGCCGGCCCGGTCGAACAGCTTGTCTTCCTGGTAGATCTTCTGTACCGCAATGCCCGCGGCACAGGCCGCCGGGTGCGCAGAATATGTGTAGCCGTGGAACAGCTCGATCGCGCCCTCCGGCGCGGCGTTGACGATGGTCTCGTAGATTTCGTCGCGCACCGCGACCGCGCCCATCGGCTGTGCGCCATTGGTAAGCGCCTTTGCCATAGTCATGATGTCCGGCGTGACGCCAAACGCCTGCGCGGCAAACGGCGCGCCCAGCCGGCCGAATCCGGTGATGACTTCGTCGAAAACGAGCAGGATGCCATTGGCGTCGCAGATTTCGCGCAGGCGCTCCAGATAGCCCTTCGGCGGGACCAGCGTTCCCGTCGATCCGGCGATCGGCTCGACGAAGCAGGCTGCGATCGTCGTTCCGCCATAGGTATCGACCATGCGTTGCAGATCCTCGGCCAGTTCGGCGCCATGCTCGGGCTGGCCGCGGGTGAACCGGTTCTGCTCAAGCCAGGTGTGGCGCATGCACACCACATTGGGCATGACGCCGGAGAACGTCTCGCGGTTCTTGACCATGCCGGACAGCGAGGTGCCGCCGATATTCACGCCGTGATAGGCCCTCTCGCGCGAGACGAACCGCGTGCGCTGGCCTTCTCCGCGGGCGCGGTGATAGGCCATGCAGATCTTGAGCGCCGTATCGACCGACTCCGAGCCCGAATTGGTGAAGAAGACGTGGTTGATTTCTTCCGGTGTGATGGCCGCGACCATGCGTGCGAGCTCGAAAGAGGTCGGCTGAGCGAGGTTGAACGGTGCGGTGTAGTCGTTCTCCATCAGTGCCGCATGGACGGCGGAGGCAATTTCCTCGCGCCCATGGCCGGCGGCGACGCAGAACAGCCCGGATGAACCGTCTAAAACGCGATTGCCGTTGTGATCCCAGAGTTCGACGCCCTTGCTTTTCACGACAAGCCGCGGAGCATCCTTAAACTCCCTGTTCGGCGTGAAGGGCATCCAGTGATGTTCGAGGGTGTTGGCCGTATACTGCATTTTCTTTGTTTCCCGCCCAAAATATGTGCACGGCATTCACACAAACGCCGCGTACGACACCAGTCAACCCCGGCGGGACACACGGTGCCCACCGGCTTGTTCAAATCCGACGACCAAGCTACTCTCTGATTTTGGACTCATCCTAGAGCCAATTTCCTGGTTTCGGTGGGGCCAGACGATGCGTGAGTCACTGTTTCAGCTGCCGGAAACCGGCAAAATGAGCCTGCAGGCCCAGATACGGGAAGTCCTCGTGTCGGCCATTCTCGGCGGTCAGCTTCCGGTCCATGACCGGATTCCGTCGAGCCGGCAGATGGCCCGAAGGCTTGGCGTTTCCCGCAATACGGTTGTTCTCGCTTATCAGAGCCTGATCGATGACGGCTATATCATCGCACGGGAACGCTCCGGCTATTACGTGAATCAGGAGATCCTGAACGGCCGGGTCGAAAGCCTACCGCTTGACGGGTCCGACGCGCCTTCCGCACCCGATTGGGAAGCCCGGTTCCGCGTGCATCCGAGCGTCCAGGACAATATTCACAAACCGGCCAACTGGCAGGCGTTTCCCTATCCGTTCATCTACGGCCAGGTCGACCACAAGCTTTTCCCCATTGCCGAGTGGCGCGAGTGCAACCGTCAGGCGCTCGGGAAACAATGGATCGACGCCTGGACCAGCGACTTTCGCGACCGCGACGACCCGATGCTGGTCGAGCAGATCAGGACGCGCATCCTTCCTCGGCGCGGGATCATGGCCCGGGATGACGAGATCCTGGTGACGCTTGGTGCGCAGAACGCGCTCTACCTGATCGCAAGCCTTCTGGTAACGCGCGAAACCGTGGTGGCGATGGAGGAACCGGGTTACCCCGACGTGCGCAACATCTTCCGCCTGCGCACCGACCGCATGATGCCTGTGGGCGTCGATCACGACGGTCTGGTCGTCGATGAGCGGCTGAGCCGTGCGGATATCGTGTTCACGACCCCGAGCCATCAGTTCCCGACGACAGTGACAATGCCGCGCGATCGCCGGATTGAATTGCTGGAGGCGGCCCGTACCCACGATCTGGTCATTGTCGAGGACGACTACGAGTTTGAGACGAACTATATCGGTGAGCCGTGTCCGGCGCTCAAGTCCATGGATCGCGACGGACGCGTCGTCTATGTCGGATCTCTGTCAAAGACGCTGTTCCCGGGGTTGCGCATGGGATTTCTCGTCGCGCCCAGGGAACTCGTCGACGAGTTGAGGGCGCTGCGGCGATTGATGATGCGCCACACACCGAACAACAACCAGCGGGCGGTCGCGCTTTTCCTGTCGCTGGGTTATCACGACGCGCTGATCAAACGCCTGGAGCGTGCCTACCGATTGCGGTGGGAAGCGATGCGAGGCGCGCTCGAGACGCACTTGCCGCAGTCCAGCCGTATGCCGACATTCGGTGGATCGAGCTACTGGGTGACCGGTCCGAAAGGTCTCGACAGCGACCAATTGGCGCGGGAAGCGCTGAAGGCGGGCATCATCATTGAGCCCGGCCGGGTTTACTTCTCAAATGCGAGGGGTGGTGTTCCGGAGTTTCGTCTCGGGTTTTCATCCATCGATTCAGAGATGATCGAGCCTGGTATCCGGCGGCTCGCGGGACTGATCGAGAGTGAGACAAATTCAGGACGCTAATCGGACATCGCCAAAGCCAGGCTGGTCCGGAAAAAAACGGACATCTGGCACTATGGGCGGCGCGTGGGGCGTGCTGCCATAGAGACGACGGCTACCCATGAGTTTTGGAGACAGCCACAAGTCCTTAAAGACAAAACGAGAGACAAGAAGAGGAGTGAACAATCATGCGGCTTGGTGTCCCCAAGGAAGTCAAGGTACACGAATACCGCGTCGGCATGACGCCGGCGAGCGTGCGAGAAGTTGTGAGCCGCGGCCATGAGGTCGTGGTCGAGACCAATGCGGGCCTCGGCATCGGCGCGGGGGATGACGCGTATCGCGCCGCGGGCGCGGAGATCGCGGAGTCCGCTGAAGACGTGTTCGCGCGTGCGGACATGATCGTGAAGGTCAAGGAGCCTCAGGCGGGAGAGCGGTCCCTGCTGCGCGACGGACAGATCCTGTTTACCTATCTTCATCTCGCGCCCGATCCGGAGCAGACCAAGGATCTGGTCGACAGCGGGGCGATCTGTATAGCCTACGAGACGGTCACCGACGCCAACGGCGGGTTGCCGCTTCTCGCCCCGATGTCCCAGGTCGCCGGACGAATGTCCATCCAGGCCGGCGCTCATTGTCTGGAGAAGGAGCCGGGCGGCGCCGGCGTCCTGATCGGCGGCGTTCCCGGCGTCGCGCCGGCCAAGGTTGTCATCATCGGCGGCGGCGTGGTCGGGGAGAATGCTGCGTACATGGCGATCGGGCTGGGTGCGGACGTAACGGTGATCGAGCGGAACGTGGACACCATGCGCGCGCTCGTGGTGCGCTTCGGCGGCCGGATCAAGACGCTCTATTCCACCGGCCTCACCATCGAGGAGCAGGTGCTTGATGCAGACCTCGTAATCGGCGGTGTCCTGGTGCCCGGCGCGAAGGCGCCGAAGCTCGTCAGCCGCGATCAGGTCTCACGCATGCGTCCGGGGTCGGTCCTCGTCGACGTTGCGATCGATCAGGGCGGTTGCTTCGAAACGTCGAAACCGACGACCCACGCCGAGCCGACCTATGTTGTGGACGGCGTGGTGCACTATTGTGTGGCCAACATGCCGGGGGCTGTCGCGCGCACCTCGACCTACGCGCTCAACAATGTGACGTTGCCTTTCATTCTCCAGATTGCGGACAAGGGCGTGAGCGCCGCCTTGCTGGAAAACCCGCATCTGCTCGAGGGCTTGAATGTCTATCGAGGGAAGGTGACGTATCAGGCGGTCGCGGACGACCTGGGCTATGATTTCATTGAGCCCACGACGGCGCTGGCCGCATGAGCATCACGCCGGAATGCAGGCCAGGCTTGCGTGGCATCGGTTGAAGCGGGCAGGAGGAGCGACCCGAAGCAGTCATACTTAAGCCCGATTGCCGATCAAACATACGCGAGCAGCGGGGGCTGGCCTTTCGTGTCACCACACGCGCCGGTAAGATGCGCGATTGGCGGCGTTTGAATAGGCCCAGTGATGACGGCAGACTCATGAGCACTCCCGACGCGGAAGACCGCCGTTACTTCGACGAGCACAAGATCCCGAACGATGTCTGGTCGGTATTGCGCGCCTCGTCGCTGCTGAGCGTCGGCGAGTTCAAGGTGTTTGAGCTGGCCTACGAGGAGTGGTTCGGCGAGGCGGGTGAAGAAACCACGATTGAGAAGTACTTCACCGGCTATATGTTCAATGACATCGTGCCCCCATGGGTGCGCCACTTCTGCAAGAAGATTCTGAAGCAGGATCAGGAAGGGACCCTTGACCCCGAAGAGTACGGCGTTGTCGAACAGGCGGCGTCGCGCGAGCAGGTAAACAAGGGGCTTGAGGCGATCATGTGGATCGTTGGCGCGCTCATCATCATGTTCGTTCTCGGCGAAAGTGCCGCCCAGGTCCTCAAGCTACAATGCATGTTCCCACCGTGCTATTGAGAACCATCGGACTCAAAAGACTCTGAAAAGGTGGACGCGCGTATGGGTGGAACGTGGGTAGACTGGCTGTTGGTGGCCGGAACCGGATTTGTCGCTTTTCATGGACTGACCTACAGAGACAAAAACGGCGATCGTCCCTGGGTGCACTTGCTGTTCGGTGCCATCGCCCTGCTTTTCTGCTTCCGCTTCCTGCTGCACGATATCCTGCAGGTCTGGTAACGGTCGTCGGGCCGGGTCTTCAGCCGGTTATCGTTCGTAGGGCTGCTGCTTTTTGTCTCTTTCCGGATCGCTCAGAACGCGCTGCTCCGGTGGCAGAGCAAACTGCTTCTTGAGATACTCGAGCCGGTCTTTCACCGTCGGTGGACGTTCCTGCACATTGTAGAGAAGACGGGTGAGCCAGTGCATCCCGTCGGCGACCGACGGGTCCATCTCCAGTGACTTTTCGTAATCCGCCATGGCCAGTTCGTGCCGGCCCAGATGGTCGTAGATGATGCCGCGCAGCGCATAGTTGCCCGCGAATTCCGGATCGAGCGTGATGGCCTTGTCGATGGTGCGCAAGGCGTCGTCGTAGCGTTCAAGCTGGACATAGCTGTTTGACAGTCCGCGTATCGCCGCTCCGTGCTTCGGGTTCTCTTCAAGTGCGCTCTGGAAATACTCCGAGGCCCGTTCGTAGTGGCCGTCCTTGAACACATTATTGCCGTCGATGTAAAGCACGTCGCCGGGTCCCATGCCGGCGAAATGCCGGTAGACCTCATAACCAATCCAAAGGACGGCGCCGCAGATCGCCACCCATTTCAGTACGTTGTAGAGCGGTCCCTGGGCTTGACTCATCTGGCACCGGGAAATCCGAAAATGTTGCCGTTAAACAAAAGCGCGAACACGGCCACGAGAAAAACCGACAGGACGCGTGCCCGTTGGAGCTGCCCCCTGATTTCGGCTTCATCCAGTTTCCGTTCGAGCTTCCGCTCCTGACGCCTGACACTCAGTGTCCATACGAGTTTGCTGACGGGAAAGAACAGCATCGCGGCGAGCAGGGCGCTCCACACCAGAAACCATACAAGCTGGCTATTCATTTCGTGTCACCGGATTGACGTGTCGTTCGGTTCGGACGGTCATCTTACCAGCCGTGAAAGGCACAACAAAAGAGGGCCGCCAGTACGGCGGCCCTCCGATTTTGCACTCTTCAAGGTCTATGGCTTGTCGAGATCGAGACGGGCCTTGCCTTCGCCAAGGTCGCCGATGTCCTCCACGAGAGCCTTGACCTCTTTTTCCGGGACGGTCGACATCTCCATCTTGTATGCGAGGAACCACATCATGAAGCAGCCGAGGATCCACCACAGGATTTGCCATGCCCAGATCGAGGGAATGCCAAATGTCCATGCGTCGACGCCACCGTTCGGGTCACCAAAGATGGTGTTGCCGATGACTGCGCCCGGGCCGATGCCGAAGAAGAACCACACCAGAGTGATGATCCAGGCTGTCGGGATGAGCTTCTGCTTCTCCGGTGACAGGCCTGCATGATCCTGCAGGAATTTGTGGAACTTCATCTTGTGCTTCATGTCGTCCTCATTCTGCGTAACCGCGGAGATGAGAACGGCAGCACCCAGATTGAACAGGATGCCCCAGAACGCCGAATGCATGGTCAGCGGCCAGCGGCCCCAGGCGGTAATACCGAACCAGCTTTGTCCGATGGTTTCGGTGCACATCACCGCAATGATGCCGAGGAACAGGCCGACCGTAACACCCTGACGGGTGAGCCACGGGAAGAAGCAAACCGACATCAGTGCCGGATACATCTGGAAGCCGAAGGCGACCGCCAGGCCACCAAGCAACACCAGAGCATCCCGCGAGGTCGTCGCGACGATAAGCGCCGCAACCACGATCACGCCGACACCGACACGGCCCCAGAATTTCTGAACGGCGTGCGATGCGTTGGGCATGATGAAGTGTTTGAGAATGTCGCGCGTGAGCATACCGCCCGCGGTCGACATATAGGCAGCGCCCGTGGATTGCATGGCGGCAAGCGCACACACCGCCAGCAGACCCACCAGCCATGGAGCGGAATCGCCCATGAGATGAATCAACTGCGGAACGAGCATGCCCTGTTTGCCGGGCGAATCCATGAGGTCTTTTCCAGCAAGACCGGCACCCATCACATTGTTGGTGAGTTCCGGGTACTTCTCGGCAAACGCAAGGTCGGCACCCAGGAAGTGGCCGCCGATGCCCTGGATCGCGGTGAATGTGAACAGGATGAAGCCGATGCCAAATGCAGAGGCCCAGACCTGCTGCGGAGCAAACGGCTCCGGACTCTTGTTGGAAAATGCCCACATCGAGAACGCCGGCGACGAGTGAATGCCCATCAGTGCGAACATGTAGGTGAGGATCATCACACCCGTCCATGCGCCACCGACAGCCGACGGTCCCGCCGAGACGAACTGGATCACGCCGGGCACAGCAACATAGTGGCTGTATCCGTCGGGCGTTCGTTTCGGATCCATCTCAGCAAGCGCTGCGATGCCCTGGTTCAGCTTGTCCCAGCCACCGATGTAGCTGAGCGCGATGATGCCGATCACGATGATGCCGAACGCGAGCAGGATGCACTGCAGCGTGTCCACATAGGCCACAGCGCGCAGACCGCCCGATGCGACATACAGGAACACCACCGCGGACAGCATCCACATGCCAACGTCAACCGAGAAAAGATCATCGGTCAGCACGTTGAACAGGAAACCCGAAGCCCGCAGTTGCAAGCCCAGATACGGGATTGAGAAGCAGAGCGCCACAACGACGACCAGAAGGCGAATTGCATCGCCTCTGAAGTATTCAGAGAACATTTCGCCCGGTGTCACGAACCCGAAGCGTTTGCCCAGCATCCACTGGCGCTTCAGGAACAAAACGCCCGTAAACGGGATCGTAATGGCGTAGAACGAGGCGTACGCATATTGGAATCCATCCCGGTAAATGAGGCCGGGATGGCCCATAAACGTCCATCCGGAGAATGATGTGGCCGTCGCAGCCAGCACAAACACCCAGATGGAAATGCCCCGTCCAGCGATGAAGTAGTCACTCGCTGTCTTGGCCGTCATTGCACCTCTGACTCCCCAGTAGATGCAATACGCCCAGTACAGGAGGACGAAGATGAAAAGCCAAATGACTTCCGCTTTCATGGGTCACGTCTCCCCCTGATTAAACATGAGACAACCCGCGAAACGTCCAGGGAAGCCACATGCTGCGCGGAGTCCCCCATTTCATAGCCTACAAGGGCTGTCTGCTTGCCATGCAAGACCCTTTGCCGCCACCGGTCAATTGCCCGAAGGTCGAAGCACCGAATTGGGCGTAAATTATCCTCTTAAATCATCTAGTTATAGTTTGAAGGCTGGGGAAATCTCGCGTTTTGCCGATGAATGATCCCGATGGCTCCGGCGATTCCTGAACGAATCCGCGCGCCCGCCGGTTGAGAAATGCACGTTTGGATTGTGTTAAGTGCGGCGGCGGGAAAACGGAGCAGATTAACCGTCACATTTGCAGGAACGGCCATGCGCCTGCCGCAAGGTTTGCATCGATCCGATGAGCGCGTGGTGCAGGTCGGAGTACCGGCGATCAAGCGCGCCGATATAGTCCGCTGCCTCGATCGCCGAGAGCGCCCGGTACATCGCCGCCCGTGATCTCTTGTCGAGCGCCTTGCCGGCGTCGCTCTTGTAATAGCGGGACATCGCCTTGAGGGCCGCGAACGCACCTTCTGCATTCGCGACGCGCTGACCCAATCCGGCATCGCCTGTCGTCTGGGCCAGTTTTTCGATCTGGTGCTTCAGCCCTTGATTTTGCTCGGCCTGAGGAAGGTCGAGCGGCTCCGTGCCCCAGCCCGGATGGCCTCCAGGCTCCGCCTCTTCCGCTTCCGCGATCCGCGCGGCGGTCATCGCCTCGTCCGTGCGCAGGACGGCCAGGCGTTGCGATTTGTCTGCCATGTCATCGATCTTTTCGACCCGCTTTACGAAGCCGGCCATCTTGTCATCGAAGTAGTTGAAGAACTGGATTGCCCCGGTACAGATCGCCGGTGTGCTGTCCTGCTGCAGAAAGCCTTTGAGGTTCTGTGAAACACGTCGTGTTGCCCAGCCGGTGTCGCGCCGGCGGTCAAGGGCGCGGTCCAGGACGCGTGAGCGCACGAACGATCCGGCGAAGCGGAAGACGCTTCGCTCGTACTCAACCGGTGCCGCACCCGGGACGACAACGGGTTTGGGCCTGATGGTTCTGTAGCGGATGCATCGGTACACGTAACGGCCACGCTGGTAGCTCCATCGGCGCGCACGGCGGACGCATCTCCGTGTCGCGCGTGCGCGTCCGAGTTTCGGGGGGAAAAGCCATCGGCCCGGGCGCGACTTGTCACGCGTCTGGACGGCCTTCAGTGCCTCGGATATACCCGCGCCCGATCCCTCCCGTACCTTCACGACTTCGGAATAGAAACCGCCGGCGCAGTTGGCCACTTCCCAGCCGAGTGTCGCGGTTTCTCCGGTGCTGCCGGGTGCTCTTAAGGTCACGTGGAGTCTGTTTTGCCGGCCGTTTTCTCCCGGTGTCTCGGGCTCTTGCAGTTTCACCTCGACAATCACCGTGCGCGGTTTGCCTTTTCGGATCTGCTTCAGTCTGGCAACACGGCCGCCCCCCTCTTCGCGAACGTTCAGACGGCTTCCACTGACGTTGAGGATCGCCGCCGTTTCCGATTTGAGAACGAGCTCTGCGTCAACGCTTTTGCGCTTCGTCTCGTTGGAGACCTTGATTTGCGCAAATGCCGAACCGCCAACGGGAAACGGTTGTCCGGTCCGAAGCACGGTGACGGTTCCGTCGATACCGTCGCTGCTCAAAGTGTGGCGTTCCGGCCGGGCCACCTGCTCGGGCTGGACCACCGTGGGGGCCCCCGCTTCGGCGCGTGATGCCTTTTGCGTTTGAGCGGACGCGTCTGCCGGAACAACGGCAAGCCAGGCCGAAAGAGCCAGGAAGGTCACCAGCCGCAAGATCAATGCGCGCACCTCAGTATCCCTCAACCCGCCTCGATGTTCCGTATTCCTGGTTCAGCACTTGCGAACATGTGCACCATCAATGCCGCTTCCATACTGCACAGCATGACCTGCGAAAAATGTAACGAATGCGTGCTTCGACACAAGGGTTGCTCCGTAACGCTTTCGACCAGTCGGGTCACTGTCCGATATGCACGAAGGAGAGAGAAAAGACGGGTCCTGAAAAAGGAACTGCCGGTACGCTGTACCGGCAGTTCACCCCCGCATTTTTTCTGGCGCCGGAAGAGTTCCGGGTCGCCCCATCAAAGCCAATATCTGCGCACATAGTGCGTTTCAGATTGGCCCTTTGGTCGCCCTCTTTGGCCCAGTCGAACGTGGCAGAGAATGTCCCGACCGTCGTATGGCCGGACGATTCCAACCCCGCGTCACGTCAACGAGCATGACGTATGGTCTTTTCCAAATCAACGAACATTGCGGTTTTGTGACGTATTTTTTTCCACGCATCCACATATCGCCCTGGTGCGGTCGCGGTGGTGCCGGGCGACACGTAGAATCAATCGGTCACACACCAAAAAGTTGCATTGTCGCGTCTGCGCACAATCACTGTTTTTGGTTCTTGAAGGAGGATCAACCGGCTACGGCGCGGTGCTCATTTGTCACCTGCGGAGAAATTTGCGTGAGATTTGCCGCGCGTCACTTTGCGAGTGGACCAAAAAAGGGACTCACGGGAGCGGTCGTCGGCCAGCGATCCGCCAGTCAAGTCGTTGCAGATATGTGACAGGCAATACAATTCGGGTTTGGGAGATTCGGCGCACCGCACCCCTATTGCAAGGCGTTTTCGCTTTCGGCATCGGCGCCGCTATCAGCGGAGCCTCCATCACCTATCACCCAGACCTTGAAACGCTCCTGCAATCGCTCCTCATGCTCTTTCCACCAGGACGCATTCAGGCGCAGCGCGCGTTTGAAATTCGGCTCCGAGGTCGGAATGAACGCCGACATGTCCACATTGACCTCCGGGTGCCGCCCCACAAGTTCAACTGCGGATTTGCGCATCGGCCCGTATGGGAACCAGCCCGCCTGCTTGGCCAGCTGAGCGGGCCGCGTGGCGAAGGCGATGAAGTCCTTTGCGGACTTCACGTGCGGCGTGCCTTTGGGAATGGCCCACAGATCGACGTCGAATACCTGCCCATCCCAGATGATGCCGAAGGGCTTGCCGTCTGCCACAATCGCGGAAAAGACCCGCCCGTTGAAAGCAGTGGCCATGGACGCCGTGCCGTTCTCCAGCAGGGCCAGAGGTTCATACGCGCGCTCCCACCAGACGATATGCTTGCGAATGGCGTCGAGGCGTTTAAGTGCCCGGTCGATACCGTCATCCGTCGCGAGAACATCGTAGACTTCATCAGGTTCGACGCCATCGGCCATAAGCGCCAACTCAAGTGTGTACTTTGTGCTCCTTGGCAGGGCCCGCTTGCCGGGGAAGCGCTTCACGTCGAAGAAGTCCTTGGCGGTCTTCGGTGTTCGCTTTTTGAGCGCACGCTTGTCGAACACGATCACTGAGGACCAGGCGACGCTTGGGACGCCGCACTCGTGCAGGCTTCCGGGAAAGAAATCATCGCGAACGGCGGTTCCGTCGTTTGCGGCTCTCAAGGCCGCGAGGTCGACCTTTTCCAGCCACCCCGAACGGCACGCCTGATCGAGCGCCTTGGCGTTGAGGTCGATGACATCCCATTTCGGTTTGTTTGCATTTTCCGGGTCAAGGACATCGAACTTGCCATTGTGGGAGACCGCTTCTATCGCAATGCCCGACTCACTCTGGAAGGGTGCGAAATAGGCACGCCGTTGCGATTCGCCGTATGCACCGCCCCAGGACGCAACGATGAGCTTCTCGGGCCTTTCGACGTCGGGCGTGCTCTTCTCCGCCACTGCTTCATCATCCGATTTGGACTTTTCGCCCGGATCGTCGGCGGCGGGGTCCGAGGGCCGGGTGTCATCGGCCTCGGCCGTGGACTGCTGCGCGTCCGTAGAGCCCGAACTGACTGGCGGCTCACTTGTCGTCTCGACAGCGGTATCGTCCGTCTCGTCCGGTTCCGCGTGGGCAGGAACGACGGATGCCGCCAAGACCGTTGCAAACGCCATGGCGAGCAACCGAATACCGTAGTTCGAAAGAAACACCCGCGTCGCCCCATACTATTGGTAGGCACCAAGCCACGCTGCCTGGGACGCCTCAGGGTCAGGCGTCGATCCGGCGCTAGACTTCGGTGGTTCGAGGCGGAAAGTGGGTTCCGACCATGGCCCTTTGATGACGATCGCGCCGACAAGTTCCGGTTCGGGTTTGGTCTCACCAGGCGCTTCGGACTCTTGTGCCTTCGCAATCTGCAGGCGCAGATCCAGATTTCGCCGCGTCAATCCAACCGCACCTTCCACGCGCAGAGTGTTGGGTGCAAGACCGAGCTGCAGCGAGTCGGTATAGATTTCACCGCGGCGGAACAACAGTTCACCGGAAAGCTCTCGGAATTCCACGCTGTCGCTGCTGACGTCCTGCCAGCCCTTGATCGGGCCCGCCTTGAGGTCGGTGAGGAGCCGGAGGGCATCGAAGGCGATCTGCCCTTCTGCAATATCAATAATCGCCTTGCCATTAAGGCCCGCAATCAGGTCCTCGGCAACGCGGCCGTTGCTGGTCAACTCCGCGGTCACATCGGCGCGTCCCTTAAGAGGCGACTGAGATGTGAAAAGTCCAATGCAACTCTCGGCCAGGACGTTGGTCAGGGTTGTGGTCGCACGAAATGCGGAATCGGGAACCGTGACGTCGAATTCAAGCCGCCCGTCTCCGTTTCCGCCGCAGATATCGAATACCGCAATATCGGCGGCGAGACGTCCTGCATTCAGGACGACGGAGAGCGCGCTCTGGCCGACGCTGAGTTGCCCGGCCGTCAATTCGGTGGTCGAGATCCTCAAGTCGACATTGACGTGGTGCAGGAGCGGGAAGTCCATTTGCACGGATTGCTCGCGCTGGCGGTTGCCTGCGGCGTCGTTCGGACCTTCTTCCGCGGGCCGGGAGCGAATGTACCGGGTCAGATCGAGCCTTTGCAGCGCGAGCGTGCCCTCGATCTGCGGACGCGGCCCGCCGATCTCCAGTGCCACCGCGCCAATCGCCCTGTTGCCGTCGAGAGCAAACGTGCCCTGGTCGAAGCCTATTCTGTAGCCGGCCCAATGAAATGTTCCGTTTGCGGCGAATGCGCCGCCTTCCATGTCGTCAGGCAAGAGGACGCCGGTCCACTTCGCGAACCCGGACAGGTCGGGAACCTGCAAGTCGGTGTCGCCGTCAATTTTCAGGCCCTTATCCAAGGTCGCGGTGCCCTCGACTTCCGCCGCCAGAAGGCTGCCTTCAATGCTGAGCTCTATGGGCATGCGAACCGCCTTGCCCGTCTTCTCACCTGCGCCGCTGTTGTGTCGGAACGAGACCTCCTGGCCGCGCCACGTGAAGGTGCCCCGGCTGGAAAGCGCGCCGCCCGGCTGGGAAATGTTGAGCCTGAGCGCGACGCCGTTGAACTCTTCCTTCGTTTGCGGTCCCGACACCGTGATTTGGCCGTTCTCGATTGCGATCTGCTCGAACGGTGCGCGTAACAGTGTCGCTAAGGCGGCTGAGGCACCGGACGCCTCATCCGGATCTTTCGCCGCGCCTGCGGAGCGGGCCTGAACAACAGGATCCACGAATGTGACGCGGTCGACCACCGGATCGCTCGAGATCAGGGAGCCAAGTCCAAGCCTGACATCGACACGTTCGGCCTGGACTTCATCGACCGACGCGATGCTCTTGATCTCCGCCATGCGTACATTGTTCAACTCCAGCTGCAGCCGCGGGAAATAACTCAGGCGCACGGGCCCGCTCACCGTGAGCGTGCCTCCGGTCCACTCTCTCATACTCTCGGTGAGGGCAATGCGAATCGTCCGCTCGTTGAGGAAAAGCGGTCTGACAATAAAGTAGCCGGTTACGATCAGACCAACGAGCAGTACGGCTAGCAATCCAATTCTGAAACGCGTCTGCTGTACCATCGTGACTCGCATGCTTCGCACATCCGCTGCGCGACGATCTGGCTCTCTGCAGAGATGGAATTACACCAGAAAAATCGGGACGTTGGTATATTACCGATTAAGGTGTGCCGTCAGCAGAATCTCTAGCCAGCTTGTCCCGGTAGTGACATTCCTATTCTAAACTGTTCGCACGAAAATTACGAGACTTCGATACCATTACCAACAGAAGAGTCGTTTGATGAACGGGTGCAAAATATGAACATGCCGCTATGGAGCCCGAATCCGCTGCAGATCGCCGACTGCAACATGGCGCGGTTCATGGCGAATGTGCGTGAGGCTGGGCTTTCGGACGCAACTGATTCGGCCAGCCTCCACCGTTTCTCAATTGATGCGCCGGAAGCGTTCTGGCCAGCGCTTTGGGAATATTGCGGCATCATCGGGGAGATAGGCGGCGCGCCGTTCATCGTCGATGGTAACAAGATGCCGGGCGCGCGGTTCTTTCCGGCCGCCAAACTGAATTTTGCCGAGAACCTTCTGCGTTCGAAAGACGGAGCGTCGCCCGCCATCATCTTCGGAGGCGAGGACGGAACCCGGCGCGAGCTGAGCTGGGAGGACCTGCACGCGCGCGTGTCGCAGATGCAACAGGCCTTTAAGGCCATGGGCGTGCAGCGTGGCGACCGCGTGGCCGCCATGATGCCGAACGCGCCGGAAGCCATCATCGCCTTTCTTGCCGCCGCGTCCCTCGGCGCCGTTTGGAGTTCGTGCTCCCCCGACTTCGGGGTTCAGGGCGTCCTCGACCGTTTCGGCCAGATCGAGCCGAAGGTCTTCATCGCCTGCGAGGGCTACCGGTTCAATGGCAAGGGGCATTCGGTTGCCGACCGGATCGTCGAGGTGCTGGATCAGCTTCCGACCGTCGAGAAGGCGATACTGGTGCCGGGTCTGGACGGGACCACCGGCACCGCCGCGCGTGCCGAACGGGCCCTGGAATGGGACGCTGTGCTCGGCGAATTCAAGGCCGGCGATGTGGAATTCACGCGCCTTGCCTTCGATCACCCCGTTTACATCCTGTTTTCGTCGGGGACCACCGGCGCACCCAAGTGCATCGTGCACAGCGCAGGCGGCGCGCTCATGCAGCACATGAAGGAGCACCAGCTTCATTGCGACGTGCGCCCGGGCGACAGGTTGTTCTATTTCACCACCTGCGGCTGGATGATGTGGAACTGGCTGGTTTCGGGCCTCGCGAGCGGTGCAACCGTCCTGCTCTATGACGGTGCGCCCATGTACGACAACGCCAAGCGTTTGTTCGATTTCGTCGAAGCGGAGCGCATCAGTGTTTTCGGAACGTCCGCCAAATTCATAGACGCACTCCGCAATGCGGGCTTGTGTCCGCGCGAAACACACGACCTGTCCAGTGTCAGAATGATCTGCTCAACCGGCTCGCCATTGGTGCCGGAAGGGTTCGACTATGTTTACGAGAACATCAAAGCAGACGTTCATCTGGCCTCGATCGCGGGCGGCACGGACATTGTCTCCTGCTTTGTCCTGGGCAATCCGATGTTGCCCGTGTGGCGCGGCGAGGTGCAGGGGCCAGGACTTGGACTTGCCGTGGATGTTTTTGACGATGACGGAAACCCGATGAGTTCAGGCAAAGGCGAGCTCGTGTGCACCCGGTCGTTCCCGTCGATGCCGGTCGGCTTCTGGAATGATCCGGACGGCAGGAAGTATTTTGGCGCCTATTTCTCGCGCTTCGACAATGTCTGGCATCATGGCGACTTCGCCGAGTGGACCGAACATGGCGGGATGATCATTCACGGGCGGTCCGACGCCACGCTCAATCCGGGCGGCGTGCGTATCGGGACAGCAGAAATCTATCGTCAGGTGGAGCAATTGCCTGAAATCTCCGAAGCGCTCGTCATCGGTCAGGACTGGGACCACGATGTTCGCGTCGTGCTCTTCGTCGTCCTGTCGGAGGGGGGTGTGCTCGACGACGACCTGCGCGCACGTATCAAGGCCGCTATTCGCAAGGGCGCGAGCCCGCGTCACGTGCCGGCAAAAGTTCTGGAAGTTAATGACATTCCGCGCACGAAATCTGGTAAGGTGACGGAGCTGGCCGTGCGTGACGTGGTGCATGGCCGTGCGGTCAAGAACAAGGAAGCGCTTGCCAATCCGGAAGCGCTTGAATTCTTTAAAGAAAGACCTGAACTGGCGGTTTAAGATCTGTGTAGTTTTGCATCGTTATGGCCTCTGTTGGTGACAGGGCTTCGGGGGGATCTCAGTTTCACGAAACGCCCTGAGAGGATGAGTCTGGCAGCGAAATGATTGTGTGTTCCTGTAACGTAATCTGCCATCGGAAAATCGAGCAGGCGGTCGAGCGCATGTTTGAGGCGGACCCGAATGTGGTCTTGACTCCGGGCAAGGTCTACAAGGCGGTCGGCCACCGTCCGAAATGTGCAACCTGCCTTTTCCACATCGCCAAGTTGATGCACGCGCATCGCGAGTCCCTGGAGAAGGAGGCCGCTATCGTTCAGGAATCGCGTGAAAAACCCCGCCGCATCGCACGCCGGACCGTACAAGAGTCTATTTTAGAATTAGAAAAATTCTAAACTAATTGACAGGCTCTGCCTTTCACCGATATTTGTGACGAACGGCACGTCACACACCTACGACGGAGAAAGGCATGAAGGGCGACAAGAAGGTCATCGAATATCTCAACAAGGCTTTGCGGCACGAGTTGACCGCGGTCAATCAGTATTGGCTGCACTACCGCCTGTTGGACGATTGGGGCTTTACGCGACTGGCCAAGAAACAGCGCGAGGAGTCCATCGAGGAAATGGAGCATGCGGACTCTCTGGTCGAGCGCATCCTGGTGCTGGACGGGTTTCCCAACATGCAGGAACTCGATCCCTTGATGATCGGTGAGAACATCAAGGAGGTTCTTGAGTGCGACCTGAAGGCTGAATACAGCGCCCGCGAGCTTTACCAGGAAGCGCGCGACGTATGCCGGAAGGCGGAGGATTATGTGTCCATGAACCTTTTCGAAAGCCTCATCAAGGATGAGGAGGGGCATATCGACTGGCTCGAGACGCAGCTCGACAATCTGAAGGCGATTGGCATTGAGAATTACGGCCAGCTGCAAAGCGCACCGGCCGATGAGAGCGACGACTAGAGCAAAATCCGATTAGGTTGACTCACCCTGTTTCAACCTAATCGGATAACTTTGCTCTATATCTTAAAGTGTTAGAGCATCTTTATGCGTTCGGA
>JANQLP010000182.1 GCA_028280515.1 Hyphomicrobiales bacterium | reverse complement strand
AGATTTCGATCATGCAATCGTCGATCGGGGCGCCATCGCCGTCGAGCACGCGGCCCTCGATGCGGATGCGCTCGCCGGCGGCGTCGGGCGTGACGAGGTCGCTGCCGAACGTGTCCTTCCAGTCGTATTTCCGGTTGGGCGCGAGCCCGAAGGCGAAATACGGCCCCACCGTCTGCGAAGGCGTGATTGCCGCCATTCAGCGCTCCATCGGCGTCTGATTGCGCCCGCGCAGGACGATATCGAACCGGAAGGCGATTGCCCATCCGGGTATCGTGGCGTCAAGATCGAAGGCCGAGACCATCCGGTTGCGCGCCGCCTCGTCCGTGACCGAGTTGAAGATGGGGTCGAACGGAAATAGCGGGTCGCCAGGAAAGTACATCTGGGTCACGAGACGCGAGACAAAGGCGTGGCCGAACAGCGAGAAATGGATGTGCGACGGACGCCAGGCGTTGTGATGATTGCCCCAAGGGTATGCTCCCGGCCTGACCGTGATGAATTTGTAGGTGCCGTCCTGATCGGTCACCGTCCGGCCGGCGCCGGTGAAATTCGGATCGAGCGGCGCGGGATGCTGGTCGACAACGTGAACATAGCGTCCGCACGCATTGGCCTGCCAGATTTCGACGAGCGTATGGGGAACCGGACGCGCGTCCTCATCGAGCACGCGTCCATGTACGATGATGCGCTCGCCGTTCGGCTCGCCCTGGTGCTGCCGTGTGAGATCCTCATCGCCCGGCTGCGCCGCGTCGTGGCCAAATACGGGTCCGGTCAGCTCGCTCAATGTATGGGGGATGGTGACGAGCGGCTTTGTCGGTGCCCGTTTCACAGTGCTCTTGTAATCAGGATAGAGCCGCGACGGGAAAGCCCGGAGGCTTCCCGTCGGAAAGAAAAACGTCATCGCGCTCCCTGGGCGTTTGTTTCATTATGAATTTTAGTTCGAAGCTTAACCTAACTCTATGGTTTGTGTCAGCCCTTGCTGTCGGAGTTACGTGCAAAATAACTCGACACTTTCAATCCACGCGTTCCAAAGCGAGCGAAACGCCTTGTCCGACCCCGACGCACATGGTTGCGAGCGCCAGCCGTCCAGCGCGGGACTCAAGGGCGTGAACGGCGGTCAGCGCTAGTCGTGCCCCCGACATTCCGAGCGGATGACCGAGCGCGATCGCGCCGCCTTGCGGGTTGACCTGCTCGGCATCGTCGGGAAGGCCGAGCTGGCGCAGGCAGGCAAGAGCCTGCGCCGCGAACGCTTCGTTCAGCTCGATCACGTCGAAATCGCCGATGCGAAGCTTGAGCCGTTCCATCAACTTGCGGGTCGAGGGGACCGGGCCGATGCCCATGATGCGTGGCGGCACGCCGGCCGCGGTCATGCCGAGAATACGGGCGCGCGGCGTCAGGCCACGCCGGTTCACTGCCTCTTGCGAACCGACGATCATGGCCGCAGCGCCGTCATTGACGCCCGAGGCGTTCCCGGCGGTCACCGTGCCAGGATTGCGGAATGGCGTTCTCAGCTTGGCGAGCTGGTCGAGCGTCGTCTCCGGGCGCGGGTGCTCGTCCCGATCGATGCGGATGGAAGCCCCTTCTC